>CAZBSW010000147.1:0-5680 GCA_964494835.1 uncultured Thermotogae bacterium | reverse complement strand
GCCGTGAACGGCTCACCGTCCGACCATTTCAATCCCTGACGGAGATGGAACGTGATCGTCAGACCATCGTCGGAGATGTCCCACGATTTTGCGAGTTCAGCAACGAGCGCGCCGTTGACAGGGTTTATGTCAGTTAGCCCACGTAACATCTGAGAAGTATACTGTGTAGTACTCGTTTCGTGTGAAGTGACATAGTTCCACTTCTTCGGGTTGCTGATGTCGGAGATATAGAATGTTCCGCCACGTACTCCCGGCTGCAGGTTTTCGTATGGGGTTCCCGCCACTCCTAAAGGAACGATGACCGCATCGGCGGGCATCTCGTCATAGCCCTGCGCCAACCCAAGGGCGGAGAAGGCGAGGAGCGCTCCCAGCAATACTAACAAGAATCTCTTCATGCTGTACCTCCTTTGTTATCCTAAGACTACATACCGTAGCGATTGGCGAGAGCGACCTCGTACGCGTTACGATACTCAACGCTCTTAGTCCCAGTGATGGAAAGTAGTGTCGTCTCGATCGCCTGGGCCGTGAGGCCGGACTTGATGAGAAGCGTGGAGAGGGCGAAACCACCAGCAACACGCAACCCCTCACTTTCACCGTTCATCGCCAGGTCCTCAAGCTCCGCCTGTGTCTTAGGATTGAATGAAAGGTAGAATCCAGCGAGCGCTTCGCCGGCCGCGTAGGCCAGCTCATCGCTGTCATTTGTGACGGCGTCCTTCTCCAGATCCACCGCCTTTTGCGTACTGCGGGTCATGAAGTAGTAGGCCTTGGCAGCAGCGAGCCTCACCTCGTGCGTCACTGTCATGTCCGCCGCCATCGTCTTCAGCTCGTCGGTATCTTTCGCGATTAGATAGGCAACAAGCGGATCCACGGCCGCCGCACGTACCATCTCAGTACCGGTGCCGCCTGCGATCGCCATCAGTTCATCCTCTGTCTTGGTACGGTAGAGGATCGAGAGAGCATCGCTTGCCGCAGTACGCAGGCCGATTGTACGCCCGTTTGCCGCCAAGTCTTCCAGGGCATCCACTGTCATCGTGGACGCATACGTATCAGCAAGAGCCATACCTGCAGCAGCGCTGATCTCAGGGACAAGTTCGTTGGAAGCGATCGATTCCAGGTCGGCGGTGCTGTATCCCAAGCCGATAATAGGGATCAGTATCACCGCGCACATCATGACAACCAATGCCCGAAGGACAGAAAACTTCATTCTCGTACCTCCTTTTTACGTTTAACCCATTCCAAAGACTACTCTCACTGTTTGCCCATCACCTCCATAGCATGTAAATCTAGCGGAAAGCACAATCCATCCTCCTTGAGATCATACCGTACAAAACACACCTGTGTCAATGGGGAAACCCAAGTTAATTGCAGATTAGAACAGAAGAAACTAGGGCCGCCTCAATACCGTCGCGCGACTCATCCTTTACTTCTCGAAGGGCGGTGTCAAGCGTCAGATAGCGCTCATCTGGAGAGGTGTCAATCCAGATTCTGCGCAGTTCTTGCACCCCACCGTCGAGGAGATAGCGCACCATCAGGCCGGCCTCGACCTTTACCGTCTCTTCGTCTCCGCTGCCAAAGTCGGTCTGACTCAACGGAATCCAGCCGTTGTTCCCACGCAAGGCACACGCAGCGTGCACCAGTTCTTGCTTGCTGCGGCAAAGAGCGACCGCGAGTCCGGAGCGAAGCAGTTTGGAATACGTGTCCCTACCCCAGCAGTAGGCAGGGAGCACCTCAGCCATTTGATAGCACATATCGTCTGAAGAAAGGATGTGCAGGGTAGCATTTTGAGCGGAGAGAAGAGGGGTAAGCCCCTTCCCGTGTTCGAGTTCATCTTCCTGAGCGTAGATGAAGATCGTCAGTCGCGTCGGCATCTCTTCCACACCCAAGTCAAGCTGTTGCACAATGTGTGAGTACCCGTCTCTTGCCGCGGCGATCAGCGCGCCGCCCTCATCCGGCGGTACCGCAGAAGAGATGAAAAGACGCATATTCTGATTCTCGACAACACGGCAATCGGCAAACAATGTCAGATACTGTCCCAACAGGTCTTTCTTCGATCGGTCGGCCAACTCCGCCACGAGGGCCTTTGCCCTGTCAAATTCCCCCACCGACAATGCACATCGACCAGCAAAGAACAGTTGATCGTCCGAAGCGCCGGGTGCTTTGAATTCCTGCGCCACTGCCCACGCTCCATCGGGATCGCCGTTCCCCAGGAGATAATAAGCACGCAAATAGTCATAGTCCCCGGAATGCCGACCATCATCTTTCCCGAATGTATACCAACCTTCTCCCAGGCTCTCGAGTGAATCGGGGCCGATACGCGCAAGCAGCCTATCGCTTGTGCCTTTACCCCAGACGCGTTTCACTTCCGTGATCCCTCCCTTTTTCTCTATCAGATACTGGACGAACGATGCTGCCTCCAAGGAAGGGAAATCAGAGAGACGATCCACATCACCTACTGAAAGATCGAACAGACTCTTGTAATCGCCAAACTCAATTGTGGCCCGTGAATATGGCGAGTCGTACCGCTCATACACCGACTTTGAGAACCTCCCTCTCTCCTCAAGCAAGATCAGTTGAGAAAGCGAGAGGAACAGACGCGCGGGAAGGGCAGCTATGATAGAGTGGTAGTTACGTTCCGGCTGGGTCGCGTATATTGTCATCCCCCGTTTCAGAAGCTCAGATCCACACTGACCCCAACCGAAGGCCAGGACCAACTCGGCCATTCGTTCACGCGGTGCTTCGTCCACAAGCAGATCGAGAGGGGCGGCATATCCGCCGCGTGAGTCGGGGGCCTTTCGCATCACAATCGATGCCTGCATCGAAGGAATGTCATCATGGACAAAGACATCTATCGGATCGGGTATCAAGTCTGGGTCGATTTTGAGCAACTCGATGAGCGACCCAAGATCGCGATTCAGCTCATGGCCGAGCGTAGTATGATCCGCCGCCGCAGCTGAGTCCTTCTTGTACCACAGGGTAAAATGACCTTCATGAAACCTCACTGTCCCCGCTCGCTCCGGCGCAGATATCGGTTCGATCCATAACACGATGATGAGGATTACGATCCCTATTCCGATTGCACCCAGCGCCATTCCCCCAAGCATGCCAAAGATCGCTTTATGCCTAATCCTGTACCAGAAAGGGATCCTAACCATGACAAGTGAGTATACACGACTCCGATCAGCAACAGGAAGGGCGCTTTGCACGGATAGGTGAGGATGCTATACTTATCAATAGTCAGGGTTTGACGGACACCGCAGCAAAGACGTAGCTACTAGGAGGATGACCATGGAAGTACTGAAGGTCGCATCCCAATCAAACCCAAATTCAGCCGCGGGGGCAATCGCCGGTGCATTGGAACAGGACGGCTACGTCGAGATTCATGCGATCGGGGCAGGAGCGGTGAATCAGACTGTAAAAGCGATCGCCATCGCCCGTCGCTTGGTGGAGAAGAGCGGCGAGCCTCCGATTAAGGTTATCCCCGGGTTCATGGAGCTATCGATCGCGGGAGAAGAAAGGACAGGAATCCGATTCATCGTTGAGAGATAGCCCTCTCTTCAATCTCGAATCATTATGTTAAAGAAATCAATTGAGGCTTTGCTTTGCCGGACGCTGGAAACGCTGGAGCTGCCGATGGTTGCATTCACCGTCGACCCCTCGGAACGTCCGGAATTCGGTGACTTCTCGTCAAACATAGCCTTGGTGGGGGCAAAGGCAGCACGAACGTCTCCGCGTGAGCTTGCGGCTCGTATCAGAGACGAAATCTCAACCGATAACGGTCTTGCAAAGGTGGATGTCGCCGGGCCGGGGTTCGTCAACTTCTACCTAGAACCCACGATGTTTCACGCCGCCCTCAGGTGCATGCTGACCGACAAAGATGGCCTTTCTCCAGAGAAAATAGGGCAAGGGAACCCACTCCAGGTTGAGTTCGTAAGCTCCAATCCCACCGGTCCACTCACGGTCGGACATGGACGTCAGGCCGTGCTCGGTGACGTACTGGCATCCCTCTACTCCGCTCTCGGATACGATGTCTCTAGGGAATACTATTTCAACGATGAGGGCCGACAGGTCGATCTGCTGGCCGCCTCACTGTGGGCCCGGTATCGCCAAGCACAAGGGGAAGATGCCGAGATACCAGAAGGCGGATACCAGGGCGATTATCTGATTGAGATCGCGCGCAAGCTGAAGGAAGAATGCACGGAACAGTATCCGTCATTCGATGCAGCGACAGCCGAAATCTTCCGTCAACGCGCCGTCAAATCCATAAAAGAGATGATCAAGGACGACCTTGCTCAACTAGGAGTCGTGTTCGACAACTGGTTCAGCGAAGGAGATCTGCATCGTCGTGGAGCGGTGACAGGCGCGCTGGAGAGACTAAAGGAGCAGGACGGCGTCTATCAATCGGAAGGGGCGATATGGCTCAAGGCGGAGGAATATGGAGGGGCAAAAGACTCGGTCCTCATAAGAAGCGACGGCCGCCCCACCTACCTGATGGTGGACATTGCATATCACATCGACAAATCCCGTCGGGGATTCAAGCGTGTGATCGACGTGCAGGGGGCTGATCACCAGATAGAGCAATCGTGCATGCAAGCGGCGATGCGAATCCTCGGCTATCCAGAAGAATTCCTCAACTATGCGGTGCATCAATTCGTAAGCATAAAGGAGGGCGAGAACACCTTGCGCATGTCGACCCGGGCCGGACGCTTCATCCTGCTTTCCGATCTGATGGCTGAACTCGGGCGTGATGTGGTCCGCTACTTCATGGTCGCCCGCAAGCCGGAGGCTCACCTGCAGTTCGACCTCGATCTGGCAAAGGCGGAATCACTTGACAATCCCGTATATTATATACAGTACGCCCATACCCGTATTGCATCGATCTTTCGCAAGGCAAGGAACGCTCTGCCGGATCCCACCAGTGTCGATCTCTCGCCGCTGCAAGCACGTGCCGAACTCGATCTGATCAAGCAATTGGACATGTTTCCGCAGGTTGTCGAAGAGGCGGCGCTCAGGTTCGCTCCTCACCTACTGGCCGAGAACGCCATATCGTTGGCGCGTTCCTTCCACGCTTATTACGGTGAGTACCGGGTGCTCGGCGAAGAACAAGGCATAATGCAGGCACGCCTGTTCTTGCTGCGTGCAATTCAGGCCGCTTTCAGACAGAGTCTTACCATTCTTGGTATGTCGACCCCGGAGATGATGTGATGGCGTGGATGGATCGATTGAAGAACGGGTTGAAGCGCGCGCGCACTGGGTTCGCCGATTCATTGGAGCAGATCCTCAAGAATCGAAACGCGCTGGGGGCGGATGAGATTGAGAAGCTAGAGGAAATTCTGATCGCGGGCGACGTTGGTGCACACGCGGCAATGGAACTCGTAGATGAGATTACAAGTCAGAACCGCCAACATAGAGTGGATAACAGTGAACTCCTGATCGCTTTGGAAGATGGGATCAAGCAACGGCTCAGCGGCTGTGAGCGGAGCCTGGCACTGCGTACGGACGGAGAACCGACGGTCATTCTCATCACCGGCGTGAACGGTTCGGGGAAGACGACAACCGCTGCCAAGATCGCAGCCCGCTTGAGGGAGCATGACGCATCGATCCCAATTACGTTCGCTGCCGCCGACACCTTCCGCGCCGCTGCGATCGACCAGCTGGAAATCTGGGCCGAACGGGTCGGTGG
>CAZBSW010000146.1:0-5699 GCA_964494835.1 uncultured Thermotogae bacterium | reverse complement strand
TTGTGACTTCGTCGATCATTGTGGGAACGCGAGCGAGCGCCTTTGCAGCTTCCTCGAGCCCTTCGCGTGAGTAGTCAAGTGGTTTGCGGTACTGCCGCGACAGGTAGAAATAGCGCACCGTCTCGGCATCGAATTCGGCCAACACCTCATGTGCGTAGGCGAAGTTCCCGAGCGACTTGGACATCTTCTCACGGTGGAATGTCAGCATCCCGTTGTGAAGCCAGAAGCGGGCGAATGGCTTGCCATACACCCCTTCCGCCTGGGCGATCTCGTTTTCGTGATGAGGGAAGATAAGGTCGTTTCCGCCGGCGTGGATGTCGAGCGCGTCACCGAGGAAAGCGTGCGACAACACGACGCATTCCGTGTGCCATCCGGGTCGTCCCTCACCCCAAGGGGATTCCCACTTTGGTTCGCCGGGCTTGGCCGTCTTCCAAAGCGTGAAGTCGAGTGGATCTTCTTTCTTGTCCGACGCGGCGATGCGCGCTCCCACCAGCAGATCATCGATGCTGCGACCGGAAAGCTTGCCGTATTCGGAGAACGCGGACACGCGATAGTACACATCGCCGTCCTGTTCGTAGGCGAGTCCCTTGCCAATGAGCGCTGCGATGAGGTCGATCATCTCTTCGATATGCTCGGTGGCCCGTGGGCTGTGTGTCGGCGGCTCGATCTTCAGCGTATCGAGCAGATCGAAATAGGCGTTGGTGTAGTGAGCGGCGATCTCCTCCACCGGCTTGCCGCTCTCGATCGAGCGTACGATCAGCTTGTCGTCAACGTCGGTAATGTTCTGTACGTACACGACGCGCCAATCCTTGAATCGCTCGAAGTACTTGCGCAGGGTGTCGAACACGATCAGCGGCCGGACGTTCCCGATGTGCAGGTAGTCATATACAGTGGGGCCACAGACGTACATCCTCACGGTCTTGTCGTCCTGCGGCGCGAAAGTCTCTTCTTGGTGCGTGAGGGTGTTGTATAACTTCATCGTGCCCCACCTCCTTTGGCCTCTGATTATATTGGGGTGGCGCATGACACGCCATTACAAGACTCGTCGTCCTTGTTCAGCTGCGATCGGCGCGTACTACGTAGCGGGCAAGGAATGGGAAGAGGATAAGGCCGCAAGCGACGAGACCGATGGTAATCGCCCAAAAGCGGACGAGCGACATGTCGCTGACGCCGGTGGCGAAGCGCATCGCATCCGCCATGTAGGTGAGGGGAAGTCCCTTTGATATTGCACGCATGTATGACGGCATGATCTCCACCGGGAAGTAGATGCCGGCGAGGAACATCATCACCATAGAAAGGATGTTTGCGATGTTGCTTGCACTGGACGGACGCCGGACGAGAAGGGCGATCGCAGTCCCAAAGCCCATCGAACCAAACGCCGCCGCGGCCACGAAGACGGTATATAGGAGCCAATTCACAGGGAATGTAAGGTGGAGAACCGCTATTGCGATAAACAGGGTGATTAACGTGGAAACGTAGACGATGGCCAACCGGATGGATGCAATCGCGGCGAGAAGCAGGACCGGTCGCATCGGGGTGACAACGAGGCGATCAAGGAGCTTGCGCTCTTTCATTGCCGTGAGGTGACCGGAAATTGCGAACAACCCCGCCGATAGAATGGAGAACGCGAGGATTCCGGGGACCACCAGGTTGAACCAGTTGGTGGCCGCGGCTTTTCCCACGTGCACCTTGTCGATATCGAGGATGGGATTGACATTCTGATATCGCAGACTGAACGCGGCTCCAATACCTCGCGCCAGCTCTTGGAGCGTGTAGTTGTCCTGCACACGGCCGGGATCGTAGATGAACGAGAGTTTAGCACCATTCCAGAGAAGGCCGAAGTCAACCTTCTGGTCGGCCAGCGCGTCCTCCAACACCCCCTGATTGTCGTAGCGGACAACGTCAAGCGTGCCCACGTCGGCGAGCACCTGTTCCAGAGTATCACTGGAGGCGCCGCCCTCTACTACGAGTCCAAGGTGAGCCGTCTGCTCGCTCGTGTCTCCGCCCATGATGGACCCGAAGATAAGGATGAACAGCACCGGGAAAATGAACGTGAAGACGAGCGTCGCCTTGTCTCGCAACACTGTCATCAGTTCGGCATGGAGAAGCGCCTTGAATGATCTCATCTTTCCACATCCCATTTCAGACGCCGCGAAGCGACAAGAACGCAGACCAGGATCCAAGCGAGTGGGATACCGACAGCGAGCGGCAGAGAGAATGTGCCCGTCTCCACTCCCAGACTCATCCTTAACCCGTCAGATAGGTAGGTAAGCGGGTTGACAAAGACGATCATCCTGAGCACGAAAGGAAGGCCTCCTACCGGGAAGAAAAGGCCGCCGAGGAACATCATCGGCATGTTGAGAACGTTGGCGATTGCCATCCCCGAATTGGGAGTCTTTGCCAGCGACGCGATGAAGAAACCGAACGCGAGGAACGTCACCGATCCGAGCAGGAGGAAGAGGAGCGGCGCGGCGTGCGCAAAATCCGCAGACGCCCCAAACGCAAATCTACCCAGTAGGTATAGGCAGAAAAACTGAATCACGCATAGTCCAACATGACCGAGCGCGAATCCGGCGAGATAGCGAGGCGTGGTGAGGGGGGTGACCCAGTAACGGCGCAGGATCTGACGATCGCGCGCAAACAGTATCGAGCCAGGAACCCCGAACAGCCCGGTGACGAAGAATCCCATCAAGATGACGCCGGGAAGGAGGAAGTCGACATACGGCAACTCTCCGCTGGCATTGCCGATCCAGATCGTCTCGCTCGGTATGGCTTTCTCTTCGTCGAACTTACCTGTACGTGCGAGGATCTCGCGGTCGATCCCGGAAAGGATCTGTTCGATGATCGAGGTCGCCATCTCAGAGCCGGCGTTCGCTTCGTCTTGATATACGACGATCTTGTTCGCCTCGTCTTGTCCTGCTCCGGAACCGACGATGCTTTGCATCAACCCCTGATTGAACCCGGGCGGGATGACAATCACGGCGGCCAGATTGCCAAGACGCACGGCCTTTTGCTCGCGGGCGACGAATGCGTTCTTATCCTCGTCTGCGGTAGGTTTGACAAGGGAGAAGAGCGGCTCCTTACCGGCTTCGCTCGGCGTGGCCGCCTGCTCAAAGACGGACTCCACCAACGCAGCAAAATCAGTCGCTCCACCGGTGGAAGGTTCCATATTGACGATCGCAACCGAAAAGTTGGTCGATCCCTCATTTCCTAGCCCGCTGAAGATCAACGTCAAGATTACCAAGAGAAACATGGGGAACAATAGGAACCAGAATAGCGTCACCCGTTCGCGAAACGCCGTTATCAGATGTGCCCACGCGATGAGGAGGATTCCCTTCACTCTCTGATCCTCCTTCCAGTGAGCGAAAGGAATACGTCTTCCAAGTTCGGCTGGCGCACCACCATGTTCTTGAGCTCGAGGTCGCGTCCCTTCGCCCATGCCAGCAGATGCGCCATCGTTGCGATGAGGTCCTCGGTCTCTACGGTTACCAGTTCTCCATCCATGCGGGCAGACTTGCACCCTTCCGCGAGTGGCGCCAACGCTTCCGTCGACAATTCACCGGCGGTGAATTCGATGATCGTCTCCTGCCCCAGCTGCGCCGACAGCTCTTGTGGGGACCCCTCGGCGATGATCGTTCCGTGGTCCATGATGGAGACGTAGTCGGATAACGCCTCAGCTTCCTCCATGTAATGGGTGGTAAGGATGATCGCCTTCTCCTGCGCTTTGAGATCTGCGATGATCGACCAGATGTTTCGTCGCGCCTGCGGATCGAGACCGGTCGTCGGCTCGTCGAGGAACACGAGATCCGGGTTGTTCACCAGCGCTGCCCCGAGTGCCAGCCGTTGCTTTTGTCCGCCGGAGAGCTCCTTCACGTGCGCGTTCGCCTTCTCGGTGAGGGCGATCCTATCGAGTATCTCTTCCACGGAAAGCGGATGCTTGAAGAATGAGGCAAACAGGTGCAGCACCTCCTTCACCTTGAGGTAGGGCTCGAAGTTCGCCTCTTGCAACAGGACGCCCATTCGCTCTTTCACCGTGCGATCGACACGTTTGACTCGTGTTCCGAAGACTTCGATCTCGCCCGCATCCGGCTCACGGATCCCTTCAAGGATCTCCAGTGTCGTCGTCTTGCCGGCACCATTAGGTCCCAGGATGGTGAAAACGCTGGCGCGTTGTATGGAAAACGATATTCCATCGACAGCGCGCACCTCGCCGTAGTGCTTCACGAGGTTTTCTATTCGCATCAATTCGTTGTGATTGCCTGCCAGCTGCATCACCCCCATTGAGGCGGTTATCGTACTCTGTATGAACAGCGCTAGCAACCCTACTTGTTTCTCCGTCACTCCGCATGTATACAATCATTACTCCGAAAACGTGCGCTACTAGGGGGTATTCGTGTCGGCGAGGACTTTGGCACTCTCATCCTTCAAAAAGCCGATAGTGAATGTGGCGTCGTCGATCGAAGCGGGAAACTCGATTTTGGAGTATTCCATCGATGTCTTCTTGTTGTTGGTGAAATCCTCATAGGTAAAGCTCATTGGATAGAGAATCGTATTCTCGCCACCCGTCACGACCGTTTTGTAGCCGGAGACGGTGTCGGTCTCGATTATCTTGTCGTTCTCGTCGAAGAAATCGGCACGAACGAGCGTTTCATCCGTCTTGTTCACGGCAACGACAGCATAGGCGAAGTCGGCCTGTGCATTGCTATCGGGAGTAACGCGGTACTCCCAGGCAGATGCTGTTTCCTTCATCGGCGTTGCCACGTAATCCGTACTGTGCCATATGACCCGATCGAGCCTTCCCATGCCGAATCCTATCTCTTCCTCGCTTTGTGAGATGTCGAAAGTCTTCTCTTCCTCGATCGTCGGCCACCAGGCCGTCATCGTATCGCCCTTCTCAAGGAAGGCAAGGCCGAGCATGAAAGGTGCGCTCGCGTCGACGATAACGGATGCAGTGACATCTGTTCCTTTTGTCCATATCTCCAAGGTGTACTTTGCCGGAACGTTTTCGCCGATCGCAACGCTTATGTCGATCATGTCGTGACTGTACGAGACGACAAACCGGTTGATCGCCGCGTGATAGGAGTCGATCGATTGTGCCATGGAAAAGGTAGACAGAATGCATGGCAAACCAAGCAAGACCACCACCAGTGTCATTCGTTTCATCGTAAGTTCTCCTTAGTCTTTGTTTCAAATAGATCGATCAATACCGGCAGGAGCAGGAGATCGAGTATTAGGCACAACGCGATCCCTATCGACGCCACCCAGGCAAACGAGATCATCCCCCGATGGGAAGAGAAGACGAGGCTCATCATCGCCATGATCGTGGTGAGTGTCGTCATTGTAACCGCTTTGCCAGTCGAGACGAACGTGCGGCGGATATCCCGTTCAACCAGATAGCGGTGGTAGAGGTGTACCCCGTCGTCTATCCCGATCCCCAGTACGAGCGGTAGTGCCATGATGTTCACGATGTTCAGTTTCATCCCCAGCGCTGGTAGGAGGGCGAGGGTAAAGAACAGGCTCAACAGAAGTGGTACGAGAATTGCCGCTGCACGCCGGAACCGGCGGAGATCGAATATCAAGAGAAGAGCCAATACCACTAACACCGCGCCCGTTGCTCGAAGCATCCCCGGAATCATCTTCGCGATCACCTCACCCCAGATCGGAACCATCCCCGTGGGATCGGCGACGACGGCGTGGAG
>CAZBSW010000145.1:0-5756 GCA_964494835.1 uncultured Thermotogae bacterium | reverse complement strand
AGCCTTGTTTCGACGGGACCATGCACAGGTGATCTATTGCACGGGCAAGCGAGATAACAATCGCACCGACACCTATGCTATCTGTCCTCGATCTTTAACCAAGCAAGAGCTGCCGATCGAGGAACGCTTGTGATATGATCACAGCGGAGGTTGAGATGCGGACATTCCTGTGCATTCCGATAGACACCAGACATCGCGAGAAGATCGCTTCCTTATCACAACACCTGCGGACGCATATCGATACTTATGCCTCATGGGTCAAGCCCGAGAACTACCATATTACGGTGCGGTTTCTCGGCGATATCGACCCAATGCTGACCGTTGATCTTGAACGAGTTTGCCGTGCGATAACAGCGAACACTCTGGCCTTCACCATACCGGTCGATCGCGTGGGCGGCTTTCCATCCCTTGAGCGACCGCGTGTATTGTGGGTGGGGGGAGAAGCGCCATCTACCTTTCGTGAACTCCTCACAAATATCGGCGGTAGTCTAGCCCCGCTCGGTTTTCCGCGACCGCGGGAAGAGACGTTTGCCCACATCACTGTGGCGCGCATCAAAGGACGCGTTCGCTCGTCAATCAATGAGGCAATGACCGCATTGGGTACGGGTATATCCTGGAACTTACGTGCTGATCGGCTCGTCCTTATGGAAAGCAGGCTCACTCCGCGAGGGGCAATCTACTCCCCCCTGTTTTCACTGCCGTTCGCAGGAGGATGAACCACCGTGGCATTCGAATATCTCGATCACACAGCCGACGCCTGCTTACGAGCAAGCGGCGATACGCCTGCACAAGCATTCTGCGAGGCAGCACGGGCAATGTTCAATCTGATGGTCGCTCTCGACGCGATCGCACCGAGAGACAAGATCGACATCTCGGTGGAGGCTGCCGATTTCGATCTTCTCCTCGTGGAATGGCTGGGTACATTGCTCTCTGAGAAGGACGTCACCGGTCTTATCTTCTCTCGATTCGACGTACGGATCGAGCGCCGCGCAGGACGTCTCCTGCTCAATGGGACGGCCATGGGAGAGCCATTCGATCCGGTGCGCCACGAGGGGATGAACGAAGTGAAGGGGGTCTCTTATGCCGGCCTGTATGCGCGGACTGAGGGAGATAGGTTCGTCGTTCAATGTGTAGTTGATATCTAGGAGGATGAGTGGCTGAGAAAGCGGCGCTGGAACGGATCACTGAGTCGGAATGGCTGCTCGCGATGAGAGGCGAGATGCGTGTTCCGGCGCGGATCATCGCTGACGAGACTACGATCTCTCAACTGCGCGATGATCTTGCCGAGAAGACGGAATGGAACGCGTTGCGGCAACTGCAGGATATTGCATGCCTCCCGGGAATCGTCGATGCTGCCGTTGCCTTACCCGACGTACATCCGGGCTATGGTTTCCCCATCGGTAGCGTAGCGGCGTTCGATGCCGCGGAAGGGGTAGTTGTCGTCGGTGGAGTAGGGTTCGACATAAACTGCGGCGTGCGCCTCCTCTCTACCCCGCTCGACCTTCCCGCCCTCACGTCACGGCTCGATGCGACAGCGGACGAACTGTTCCGGGCTGTGCCAGCCGGTCTCGGTTCGCAAGGTAGTCTCCGCCTTGCGATCGGAGAGATCGACACACTTCTCCAACAGGGAGCGCGATACGTTGTCGAGCGGGGATACGGACTGGATGGGGACATCGATCTTACAGAGGAGGGAGGGTGTATCGCCGAGGCCGACCCGGCAGCAGTGGGGACTCTCGCCAAACAGCGGCAATTCCGGCAGATCGGCACACTCGGTGCCGGGAACCACTATCTCGAAGTACAAGAAGTCAAAGAGATTCTTGATCCGAATGCGGCGACGATCTACGGATTGACGCAAGGTCAGATCGTCGTTTCTATCCACACCGGTTCGCGCGCCCTCGGACATCAGATCGGGCAGGACTACCTCAAGGTGATGGAACAGGCAAGCAGGCGATATCATATCTCGGCCGGCGTGCGTGAACTGGCTTGCGCACCGATCAACAGCGAGGAGGGACAACGTTATCTGCGTGCGATCGCCTGCGGCGCCAACTGCGCGTTCGCCAATCGCCAAGTGGTCACCCACCTTGTGCGCACGTCTCTTCACCGAATATTCGGCATCCAGGGCGATGCCGTACGCACGGTATACGATATCGGACACAATAACGCCAAGTTCGAATGCCACCTTGTCGATGGTGTGGAAAGATCCGTTCTTGTCCATCGGAAAGGTGCGACGCGCGCGTTCGGTCCCGGCCATGGGGATTGCCCACCTACGTACCGTGAGGTCGGGCATCCTACGCTCGTAGGAGGGACGATGGGGACTTCATCCTATGTCATGCACGGCACGGATGTCGGGATGAAAATGACGTTTGGAAGCGGCATACACGGGGCCGGCCGCGCACTGTCGCGTAAGAAGGCGGCAAAGAAGTACTGGGGAGAAGGGATACAGAAGGAATTAGCCGAACGCGGGATCGTGCTGCGTGCCCATAGCTTACGCGGGATCGCTGAAGAAGCTCCCGGAGCATACAAGGACGTGGAGCGTGTTGTCGCAGCCGCGACAAAGGCGGGGATAAACCAGCCGGTCGCGCGACTGGTGCCGCTCATTGTCCTGAAAGGGTGAGGCCTTATCTAGTGCCGCGTAAACGCACGTGCGTAGTGAGCGATCGCACGTGCCAGTTTGCGTGGGTCGTGCTTCACCGTCTGTTTTCCCTCGAGTTCGGCGAATCCAAGCAGGTCGGCACTTATCACCTTTATCTGGTATTCGTTCTCCGAAGGAAGATCGTTCAGGACCGGTTCTGATGCTTCTTCGCGATAGCCGGCGAGGAGCTCATCCGGAGGAAGGGCGCCGTTCACCAGGACGCTGTCGAAGACACGTAGGTCAATGTAGTGGGAGAGAACGTTCAAGTGATCGGAAAGTGAAAAACCATCGGTTTCACCCGGTTGAGTCATCAGATTGCCGATCAGCATCTTCTCCGAAGCGGCGTTTTCGATGGCGTCGGCGATCCCTTCGACCAATAGATTGGGGATGATACTCGTAAACAGACTCCCCGGGCCGAGAAGGATGAGGTCGGCCGTCGAAATCGCGTCAAGCACACGATAATACGGAGCCACGTTCCTCTTGGACAGTTCAATGCTCACGATCTTGCGAGGATCGGCGGTGATGTGGCTCTCTCCTTCTACCCACTCCGTGTCCTCCATCCGCGCACGCAGGTGGGTCTTCTCCAGTGTCGCGGGAAGGACTTCACCGCGCACATTGAGGATGTGGCTCATCTCCTCCACGGCACGATCGAATCCTCCCGTCGCCTGTTCCAGACCGACAAGCAAGAGGTTCCCGAGGGAGTGACCAGCAAGATCGGCTTTCCCCCAGAAACGATGCTGAAACAGGCCCGCCATTCGCTCCTCGTCCTCCGCCAACGCGAGGATGCAATTACGGATGTCGCCAGGTGGGAGTACATCAAGCTCTGTTCGCAGTCGTCCCGAGCTGCCGCCATCATCCATCACCGTGACAACGGCCGTGATGTTCGAAGTCTCTTCCTTCAAGCCGCGTAGGAGCGTGGAGAGGCCCGTACCGCCACCGAGTGCGACCACGTGCGGGCCTCGTCGCAGGACGCGTGTGCGATAAATGATCTGCGCCGGCTTGTCCGCTCGTCCCGGCGCGATCGCACGTGCTACCGATCGCACCAAGCGATATAGAGAAAGGACGAATCCACTCGCACCGACGGCAAGGGTGATAGCGACAACAAGATAACGGAGATGCGCTTGTTGAGGGAGTAACCGGTAGATCTGCATTACATGTGCCTTGCCCACGGCCTCGAGCAAGGCTAACAGGACGAGTGACATAGAGACAGCGGCGAGGATCGTCCATCGCTTGACGCGCATACCAGGATATAACCAACGAAGCGCTTGTTTAATCCGCACGGCCCTCACCGGCACGCACTTCCACACAGCCGACGCCCAGGATTTCCTCGAATCCCTCTTTCAGCGCGTCGCACGGAGAGACGGAGAATGCCTTACCCGCACGCACCAGGAAGCCGGCATCACCGTCGGCCACACGGAGAATGAGCGGGATGTTTCCAGGGAATTCCTGCACCAGCGTCCGCAGCCGTTCCAAGCGAATCCGATTGACATCATCCTCTGCAAGCGTCACGCTAACCGCCAGATTCATCTGTTCAGGGAGCGAATCGAGAGAGAGCGCCTCTTCCGCAATAAGGTTGATTTCCCCGTTCCGGCGACCGGCAGAGACACGCAGTGCGACAAAACTGTCCTCGGCAAGGAAGGATCCGGTACCCTCCAAGACACGAGGAAAAACGGTGACCTCTACCTGGCCAACACCGTCGTTCAAAGTGACGAACGCCATTTGGTCACCTTTTTTCGTGGCAATACAGCGCATCGCAGTGATCCGACCGCCGACTATCGCTGTCTCCCCCTCATGCATCTCAGCCACATTGGTAAGGGGGCGACAGTAGCGCGCGATGATTTCACGATATTGATCGATCGGATCGGCACTGATGTACAGACCGAGGAGTTCTTTTTCGAATCTGAGAAGATCCTCCTGCGTAAACTCACCCTCAGTGATGATCGGATCTATGGCTTTTGTCTCTAGTTCGCCAAAGAACGACTGCTGCCCACTCTGGCGCTCGTGACGTGCGACCTGCATCATCTCCATCCCCTGCGTCACATGTTGCAGTAGTCCGCGGCGCGAAGCGCCTAAGCTATCGAATGCCCCCGCCCTGATCAGCGCCTCTAGCGTCTCACGATCGACGGTGTCGACGCGTCGGCAGAGATCGAAGAACGAGGAAAAACCGTCGGCACGAGCGGCAAGGATGGCTGCGACCGCACCTGCCCCGACGTTCTTGACTGCTGCCAGCCCGAAACGGATACGCCCGTCCGCACTCGGAGCAAAGCTCGCTTCGCTCTCATTGATATCCGGCGGGAGAACATTGATCCCCATTCGGCGGCACTGGCCGATATATGCGGCGACCTTGTCCAGATCTCCTTGTACGCTTGCCAGTAGACTCGCCATGAAGTGAGTCGGGTAGTTGGCCTTGAGATAGGCGGTCCAGTAGGAGACAAATGCATAGGCGGTGGTGTGTGACTTGTTGAATCCGTAACGGGAGAATTTCTCCATGTCATCGAACGATTGGGTAGCAACCTGATTGGAGATGCCGTTCTGCAGACAGCCAGCGATGAACTTCTCGCGCATGCTCGCCATGATGCTCTTCTTCTTCTTTCCCATCGCCTTTCTAAGGATGTCAGCCTCAGCGAGTGAGAACCCTGCGAGTTTCTGCGCCATCAGCATTACCTGATCTTGATAGATCGGGAGTCCGTAAGTTTCGTCAAGGACTTCCTTGAGATTAGGGTGGGGATAAGTGACTCTCTGGCGGCCGTGGCGGCGAGCCACGTAATCATCGGTCATCCCGCTCTCCAGCGGCCCCGGTCGATACAGGGCAAGTAGCGCAATCAGATCCTCGAACCGATCCGGTTGCACACGCCGGATGAGGGCGGTCATGCCGCTGCTCTCAAGCTGGAATATGCCGGCTGTCTCTCCTGCGCGGATCAGTTCGTATGTTTTCTCGTCATCGAGCAGCACCTTGTCGAGGTCGATCTCTACACCGGCATGATCGCGGAGCGAGGCGCAGGTCTCATCGAGCAAGGTGAGATTGCGCAGGCCGAGGAAGTCGAACTTGAGGAGGCCGATTGATTCGACATCGGTCATGTCGTACTGAGTAACGACCTCACCATCACTCAGACGGAGAAGTGGC
>CAZBSW010000144.1:0-5759 GCA_964494835.1 uncultured Thermotogae bacterium | reverse complement strand
GGACAAACGTGCCCTGTGCTGGGATCTCGTCCTTCGTCGCTGCCAGCTTGAACATCGCTGTTCCCTCATCCACCTCGTCGAACATGGCGATGTAGAGCATGTCCGCACCTGCAAAAGTAACGTTGTATGCCTGAGCCCAGAAGAATCTCCCTCCATCCCGCGGGATAGCGTTGCTCGGGTCAGTCGGAAACAGGTTGTGCCAGGAGAAGCCAGGCCAAATGACCGGCATGTACTCTGCACCGGCTCGCTGCGCCGCCCGCATGTCAGGAAGGATCAATTGGTTCATGAAGTCCCAAGCGCCTTTCTCGTCAGTGTAGCGCCCGACAGTCCACGGGCAGATCACATCGTAGGACCGATAGACCTGCTCCCAGCCGAGCTCGTGTCTGGAATCCCCGGTCCGAGTTCGCCAATAAGTCGGCACGCCCCCGATAAGAGCAACGCGGTAGTCTGAAGAAGGTGATCTCAGCCAGTCAATCAGCTCTCGTGCCTGATCTGGGGCAACATCGATGTGATTGAAGCCGAGACCCCAGATCCCCAGGACAGGCAGCCCGTTGTGGTGAAGATAAGATGGACTTTCCGTGATCTTGAGTGTGTCGACGAGGTACTGCCAGTCAGAACGGATCCGCGCAAGCATGGTAGCCCCATCAACATCGTTGACATCGTACATCACTGCGAAGACACGCCCGTATGCTTCAGCCCCAGCACGGACATTTTCAAGTGCTCGATCGAGCGTGGCGCGATCGTCGAGCGCGACCACGAACCGTTGTAGCACCACTCCGTCGAGCCCGTACTCCTCCATCCACTCGAAGTGCCGAAGCACCGTCTTCTCCACCTGGCTCGAGAACACTTCGGCCGGCGTCCCGGCCGGAAGAGTCATGGCAGTCGGAAAGCGCTCGTCTTCGTCCAGTTCGGAGACGTCAGGCCAGTAGTCAATCGTCGCCTGCGATGCAACAGGATTGTCACTTCGGAACCAGTGGATCCATCGATTGGCTCCGCCATCACCCGGGCAGGCAAACCAGCCTTGATAGCCAAATAAGACCTTGTGGAAGAGCGTGGATGCATCAACAGGCGTCCCAGAATAGGGTGCTCTGCGACTCTCCACAAAGCTGGCGTCAGGAAGGAGAACGACAACGACCTGCCTGATAATCTCGGCACCATCGCCGGCATCATCGATCCGGAAGTCAGCCCCGTTGTCCCGATTGCCGAAGAAGACGTTCTCGAGGGTCAGCATCACCGTCTTGAACGTCCGGGTGTCCGTCTTTCGGATCGGTCTGCTCGGGGAGAATCGTCCATCACCGAAGGGGCCCGAGGACCCGGACGCGTCGTACTGAACACGAAACTCATCATGTCCTTCATCGAAGTACTCGATCTCCAGCTGGACACGCGTCGTCGGCTTGCCTTGGAAGAGAACCGAGTCCGAGATCCGAAACTGCATATACCAGTCGGCAGCTGTGTTTCCGTCGGGTGACGGCAGAACCATACCGCATCCGGTACGACGGGCCACGGCATTCGTCCCTACGACACGCACGACCTCGGTGTCGACATCCCCTCCGCTATCGAGATAGAGCCCGGCTTCAATATTCTGCTCTCCCAAGAAGATCGAAACTTGATCGTCAGCGGCCACCGCGGAGCTTGACAGCCAGCAAGCAGTCGCAATCACGCCAATGACCAAACCAATCGACAGGATGCGCTTCGCCATCCGGTACCACCTCTGAGCACCAGCGTAGTCAGACGACGTCCACCATGCAATGCCGGCGTAAGAGACCTGCAGGCAGTCGCGCTGATCGTGAGAAACCGCGGTGATGAGTCATCGATCTACAGTCACCTCGTCGTGGCTCACGCGGGTGTTACATATCGGCTGCCGTTGCACATCATCAATTGGCAAGAGAAGGATTTGGCCCCGACTGGAGGGGGTGGTGTGTAAGCTGGGGGCGAATGTGAAATGCGGTTGCCAGCCGCGGTGTAGTACTGGGCGGATGGAGTTCTGAAAGCGCTGTCCACACTCCTCATCCCAGAGTTGTTCATCTACTAGATCGATGACGATTGAATGAACCTCGACATCGCACCATGTTGTGAACGTTGCTAGATCGCGCTTCTTGCGCCACTCGCGTTCTTCTGCCCACCAGCCAGCTGATCCTCGAAGATCAGATCGTAGTAGTGGACAACGAGGAGCTAGCGTTCGGTGTCATCCTCGTACGCAGGCAACGGGTAGGCAGCCGTCTCTTCATCGATCTCGTCGAGGGGAGTAGTGTCAGCGTTGGAGAGAGCCTTCAGCAATCGGAAAAACGCCTCTCTTGCACTGACACACCTACCCAGCTTCTCGAAGACCTCCGTGTCATAGATCCTGCGGCAAGAATGCATAACCGACAACGGTTGTCAGGATGCGCAGGAACATCGACATCACACACTGGAATCGGGGAATCGCAGGCCAGCATTGAACTTGTGCGCACGTTCGTAGCTTGGAGGACTGAATGTAGAGCGCGTTCGTATGCTGTTTCTTGGTGATTGGTGTGATGCAGGAAGACCCGGAGCGATAGCGCGCTACTAGCTGATGACACTGGAGAATTCGGAACAGAGCCGCTCGCTTCCGATTCCGCTGATCACCAAGCGCTCCTTTTCGTTGCTCAGGAGCTTCCGGGTCCAGTCAACACAGCCGCCATCGACCAGCTCGAGCTTCCGGCCGGATGCCGCTTTCGCGTGAATGTGAAAACAGAGGTCACGGTAGTAGCCCCATCCGCTCGATCGCTGTTGGTCGATCTCGCAGGTTACATCTGTGAGGCAACCACGAATCGCTGGGAAGAGGTGCCCCTCGATTACTTCTACACGAGGATCAGAGCGGAGATCCGTCACAGAAACGTGAAGCGGGATGTCCGGTCCCAAAAAGGCCTGTAGCGACCGGAGGTAGAAGGTGATGTGGAGCGTCAGTGCCGACAACTCGAATCGGAGGTCCCCGTCGTCTCTCCCTGCACTACAGAGCGCGAGGGCAGCAAAATGCCTTACAAGGTCGGGATTCTCGTAGCGCTGCCCGCGAAGAAGCCGATGGCTTGTTGCCAAGTGGACGGTGTCATGCGATTTCGGGTTGCGGCGCAGCATCTCGCGACGCCGGAGGGCGCATTCGAGTGCGAGCACATTCGTCGAGTCTGAAACGACCTCGGTATTGCGGGACGTCGAAATCGCCCAATTCTGATCGATTGGCGCGACCACGGAGTTGGTGCCCAAAGGACAGACGGGTGACAGCGCCAACGACTGGAATTCCTGTGGCAAGAGCGATAGGGCAAGCGACTCCCATCGCAAGAGAGACGTCGGCGGGACCTTCGAGGGATGCACAAATCGATTCGACTCGTAGTCCGACAGTACTGCCGATGGCTGCATCTGATCAGTACGGGCCCGGTAGACCTCCAGGAGAAGGGACTGTAAGTCCGTCGGGGAGAGGCGCTCTGACAAGATCGTCGCCAATCCTCGGATCCCGGCCGCCCGTTCAATACGTTCCAAAATCTTGTCCATGGTCTGTCACCCGCGCAGCCACATGCGCAATGACCATGCTATGCTTACTGGCTGGGCTTGGCTAGTCCTTAGGGTCGTTGTTTCCGAAGCCCTGAACGGAACGGCCGTTTGGAGTCAGGGGGACTGAATGCAGAACGTGTTCGTACGCCACCCTATGGTAAGCGATGTCCTGTTTCGTGTCCGGAGACGAGTCATCAAACCAGTTCAGTACCGCAGTGTGACCCGCTCATCGTTAGACCGTACGGTAGGCTCACAGCACATGACCCCCGCATCGTGTTTGGACCGGGTCTTGCAATGAAGGTCACACTCACATGATACGATTGGAATCGTGTAGCGGCACCCAAGACCCTCATGTTCTGCCCGAGGAGGCTTGTCCCTGGTCACTGCCCGCCTCGAACTGGCCACACAAGGAATCGATGGTCCTTGTCGAAGAGGGTCTTACCCCATGTGGCGGACATTGTGCCCGGGGCAACGTGGCCATCGAACAGGTTCACGCACCAAGCAAAGTCGGTAGAAACACCGCTGCTCACCTCATAGGTTGTACTGGTCCAGTAGTACCACGACTGGAGGTTGAGGAAGGGATCGCCATTCTGACACTTCCCGATACCTGCTGTATCAGGTACGGCAGGGTCGACAAAGCCATAGTGTATAAGGCTCTGCAGCTCAAGGATGTTGGGCAAGCGCCAGTCGCCCGCCCTGGAGCCGTCGCTGAGGCCACACTCCCCGCTTCTCAAGCCATTGGCAAGGTCCAAGGCATCCAGCCACGTCCTCTCTCCGAAGCACTCTGCATCCCTCAGCCAAATCAACCCCGTGAGGTTGTCGGTCACCGTGCCGTCATGATTATCCGTGAATCGTGGGATTGGCCAAGGGACACCTGCTTGCCGGTCGCCGTCTTGTCCGGTTGAAACGCTCAGATCCCCACATTCCCTTGGAAGACCAGAGCAGGCTCCCCAGCGGGAGGCCTCCTCATAGCACAAGGACTGCCCGGTTCGAGGAACACGAGACGCCCCTGCATCGCGAACAGGCCAGACAGCGTTAGGATACGCTTTACTACAATCGTCGCTGTTCGCTCCGAACACACGACCGTTGCGCACATCGACGCACCATGCAGTGCAAGCGTCGGGATCCCGAGTACCGCTGATCGCTCCGTACGTGAGGAACCCCATGTCGATCGCGAGCCCTCGGTCTGCGTAGGTGGTACTGGTCCAATACGTGCCCCGATAGACGTTGGTGAAGGGGTCCCAATCCTGATACATCCCCGAGCCCACCGTATCGGGCACAGCAAACATAAGCCCGTAGGTATGGAACGTACGTTCATCGAGCCCGTATCGGATGAGGCTCTGCATTTCGCGTACGTTGGGCAGTCGCCAATCGCCGGCTACAGAGCCATCACCGAGTCCGCACATACCGTCTTGCAGTCTGCCAACTTGGTTCAGGGCATCCTCCCAGTCCACGCCATGGGAGAAACAGTCCGCATCCCTGAGCCAGATCAACCCGGTCAAGCTGTCCGTGATCGTGCCGTCATCGTTGTCCACAAAGCGAGGGACAGGCCAGGCAATCCCCATTCGAAGCTGTCCATCTTGGCCCTCCGGGCACGCTATGCTGTCGCATCCATAAGCACCCGTCGCGCATTGGCAACAGGTGTCTCCAGAATAGGTCGCAGGGAAACAGGAGATCTGACCGGTCCGAGGCACAGGAGCCGGCGCCTTGCTAGGCTGCACCTGGGGAACGGGCGTGAACACTGCTGCACCCAACTGGAACACAGCGAAGCGTGCCCCATTTCGAGGCTCGAAGTACCTCTCGACGTTGGTAACCAAGTGCCACTGGAAATCGGCCGAGAAGACACCTTCTGCTCCCCGATCCAGATCGCAGGTGTACGACGCACGCACGAACAACCCATTCCCGCTACTGTACACACTCCCGTCCGTGTCGTAGGTCCGCCAGTTCAGCGTCAGATCCATGCCGTAGGCTGCGATCTCGAGTACACCATAGCGGCCCCCATCTGTCTGATACACGAGGATCGTGCCAGTCGGTATGCGATTCATCTCGTTATCGCTTCCGTTGATTGGGTTAGGAGATAGCCTAGCTACCATGATATCGCTCAGCGTGATACCGCTGAAGGAGGATGTGCTCATCCCCGCAAAGGGGCACAAGACGCCAACGATCAGAAGACATGCAGCTCCCAGTACCCAGTAGCGCATAACGCCTCCCTCGTTCTGTTCGTTCTCGGGCACCAAGCTATCACAAGACGGGTT
>CAZBSW010000143.1:0-5774 GCA_964494835.1 uncultured Thermotogae bacterium | reverse complement strand
CCCCAATCATCGCCGGTGCAACCACAACCTACACGCCGGTTGACCGCAATCTCACATTGGTGATGAACAAAGCCAAACCGACGATCCTGCTTGGTGTGCCCAAGCTGTACAACGTTCTGTACGGGAAGGTAATGGAGTCGATCGAGAAGAGCCTTATAAAAAGGATGATTTACAGCGCATCCCCCACATTGATGGGCAATCTGGTGCGGCGCAAGCTGTTCGGCAAGGACTTCCGGTTCTTCACTTCGGGAGGGGCGCCGTTCAGCCGTGAGGTAGCGAACGGATTTCGAAGGATGGGGATCGGAGTCTTCGAGGGGTACGGGCTCACCGAGACCGCTCCTATCTTGACGATGTGTGAATCCTTCTCCATGGAGCCGGGAATGACCGCAATCGAGGACGTGAAATTGCGGATTGACAATCCGGATGAATCCGGGATCGGCGAGGTCGTCGCCCGCGGTCCGAACATCATGGCCGGCTACTACAAGAATGAACAGGCGACGGCGGAAGTGCTCGACAAGGACGGATGGTTCCACACCGGTGATCTGGGCAGAATGGAAGGAGACCGCCTCATCCTCTCAGGCCGGGCAAAGAATGTCATCGTCCTCGAAACAGGGAAGAATGTATATCCTGAAGAAGTGGAGTGGGAGCTCTCAACCGTGCGCGGGATCGAGGAGATCATGGTCTACGAAGAAGAGCGCCAAGGGGCCCCCGCGGTCGCAGCGGAGATCTACCCAAATTGGACAGCGCTCAAAGAGAAGGGGATCAAGACGCCCGAACAAGCGATCGACTACCTATGGGAGAGGATCAAGGAACGCAACGAAAACCTAGCCACGTTCAAACGCATCAAGTATAAGGACTTGATCAAACTCGTCGACGAGCCGTTCGAGAAGAGCGTCAAGCTCGACATTAAGCGGTACAAGTACAAGAAGGAGTAGTAGGGTCAGAGGATGCGAAACTCGCGGTCCTCCCGTGCCGGTTCTTCCCAAGTGACTGCTACATCCTTTACCTTCGCTCGTGGAGGCCCGATGCGTGCCCAATCAATGAGCGCGTGAATCGCCTCTGGGTCGCCCTGGAGGACGGCCTCTACCCGTCCGTCGGGTAGGTTTCTTACCCATCCAGCCACCCCCAATACGTGCGCCTTATCGCGCATCGACGCACGATAGAATACTCCTTGTACATACCCAGAAACAACTATATATGCACAAGCGATCGGTTTTTCCGGTTTCTGTTGCATAGTTTTCTTTACAAATACCCTCTTGTCTCTCGCTACCGATTTCAGTATACTTAATCGATCCAGAAGGAGGTGATTAAGCTAATATGGTCAATAGAGTAAATACTTTGTCCATTTATATTCCCAAGAACAAGATGGAGAAACGCCCCGTAGAGCGATTGATGAAACTATCGAAAAGCAAAGAACGCTCTATCAACTATCTCGTTGTGGAAGCAATAGTACAATACCTCGATCGCGAAGAAAAAGCAGGAAAGTAAGTCGATGCGGTATCTGCGCCTGGGAGCGGGTAGTTAGGTGTTCTTATCTTGATTTGTTTCGTTTGCGTTGCTCATTTACCCGCTCCAGTCTTTTTTTCACCTCCTTCTCATTTCCGCGCTCTGTCGGGTGATAGTACTTCCTCCCCACAAGCGAGGGAGGAAGACATTCCATCGCCGTCACCCCTTCTTCGTAGTCATGCGCGTATTGGTAGCCTTTCCCGTACGAGAGATCTTTCATAAGCTTGGTAGGCGCATTCCGTAGATGGAGCGGCACTGGATCGGCGGGGAGATTACGAACGTCGTCGCGTGCAGCGCCGAGACCCACATATAGCGAGTTGCTCTTCGGGGCGCAAGCAAGGTATACCACCGCCTCCGCGAGCGCAAGGTCACATTCCGGCAGCCCGATTGCATCTACTGCTGCACGCGCACCGAGCGCGATCTGCAAAGCGAGAGGGTCGGCAAGACCAACATCCTCGCTGGCGATACGGATCAGGCGTCGGGCGATGAAACGCGGGTCCTCTCCTCCTTCGATCATCCGCGCCAGCCAGTACAAAGACGCGTCTGGGTCGGAGTTTCGCACCGACTTATGCAGCGCCGAGATCAGGTTGTAATGCTCATCCCCACTACGATCGTAGTTTAAGCCCTTGCGCTGCACCGCGCGTTCGACAAGCGGCAGGTCGATCTTATTCTCCTTCGCAATCGATGCCGCGAGCGCAAGCGTCGTCAGAGCGCGGCGCGCATCACCGTCGGAGAGAGCAATGATCGCCTGCTCCGCTGCGGGTGTGACCTCGTAGCGCCGGTTAAGTCCTCGCCCATCGCATTCGGCCCGATGTAACAACTCCTGGATATCCGCCGGCGCCAGTGAGGAGAAACAGAAAAGCTGACATCGTGACAGAAGGGCCGCATTGAGGGCAAAGGAAGGATTCTCGGTCGTCGCCCCGATGAAGATAATGCTCCCCTCCTCCAGATACGAAAGGAGGATATCCTGCTGGGAGCGAGTGAACCGATGGATCTCGTCCAAGAACAGGAGATCTCGCGTACCTGTGAGCTCGTTTCCCTGGCGTGACCGTTCGAGTACGCCCTTGATCTCTTTCACACCGGACAACGCAGCCGAGAGATGCACAAACGAAGCGTGTGAACGGCTGGCAATGATACGCCCCACTGTTGTCTTGCCGCTCCCCGGAGGTCCCCAGAACAGGAACGATCGGTATTCCGCGCGCTCGATCAGCATGCGTAGAGGCGCACCCGCGCCGAGAATCTCATCCTGCCCGACGACTTCGTCGATCGTCATCGGCCGCATCCGTTCAGCAAGCGGTGCCTCCGCCGGCTCGGCGAACCGAAGACGATCCATCCCCGATCGCAGGATATCCTCTCCGTTCACACGGACCACCTCCAGTTTGTCCGCTACGACAGCGTGATAATAGGTAGATCGCGCATTGTCAACAGGCCAGGAGGCGCTTGTTGCACGCGCCGGATGGCGTTCACGGCGATAGCCACCGTTGCCAAATCGCCGTGTGTTCCTGCGAGCGTTACTTTGAGATCTGGAGCACCTTCAATCTCGATCGTATCTTCGTTCGTTTCTTCTTCCAAACCGGCAATGAAAGCGAGCGTTACAAACTCGACACTGTCCGTATAGCCATGGGCGACCTGCTTCAGCCCCCTAACCTGGCCCGGTTCCACCCGCACATGTTCAGTGTTGATCGGCCTGTCAGCCACCAACGGTTCCACATGCGCCTCATAGCGGTCGAGCTTCCTTCCCAGTGTATCGAAGATCATGCCCATCGACTCGGGAAGGCCAACATGCCCCATCCGTCCGGCGGCCATCCGCTCTTCGAATTCCTTCACCGTCATGCCGGCACCGATCTTCAACTGAAACGGACCACGACGAAGCGACGCGTTCATGTGTCGCGTCACCTTGATGCGGTCGACACGCTGACAGATGGCGGTCAGGCTGAGTGGAAGCGAGTCCATGAGATAACCGGGATTGACGCCCGTGCCGAGGACGCTCTTCCCCGCTGCTTTGGCCGCGGCATCTATCCGCTCAGCATGCTCAGGATGCGCAAGCCACGGGAATGAGAGTTCTTCAGACGTTGAAACCACGTCAACCCCCGCCTCCAACAACGCGATGATCTGTTCTTCGAACTGCGGAAAGTAAGAGTTTGTCGTATGTAGAGCGACATCAACCCGCGTCTGGGGGTCGATGTCGGCAAGCGTGGCCGCTACCGGGAAACCCAACCGGTTTCCCAGTCCGATCACCTCTCCCATATCCTTCCCGACCTTTGCCGGGTCGATGTCCACACCTCCGACAAGCTCCAACCCCATGCGCGAGGCAACATGTCGCGCCATCGCGCAACCGATCGGCCCCAATCCGTACTGAATAACACGTAGACTATCCAACACAGCCTCCTTGCTTTGTTGTGGTCCGTACCATCATAATCGTTCATTCCTCCTTGCCCGCGTTTTCCTCGATGTAGGCTTCGATGAACGGAGTAATGTCACCATCGAGCACTGCATCGACATTCCCGGTTTCGTAACCGGTGCGATGGTCCTTAACCATCTGATACGGGTGCAGAACGTATGATCGGATCTGACTTCCCCACTCGATCTCTTTGAGGGTCCCCTGCAGTTCCTCGATCTTCTTTGCCTCCTGTCGCCGCAACAGCTCCCCCAGACGCGCTCGCAAGACCCGCATTGCGGTTTCTTTGTTCTGGCGCTGGCTGCGTTCATTCTGACAGGAGACGACGATCTTCGTCGGCAGATGCGTGATCCGTACTGCGGAATCGGTGACGTTGACATGTTGCCCGCCGGCGCCGGTGGATCGATAGGTATCGATGCGTAAATCTTTAGGGTCGATCTCCAGTTCTTGCTCCTCCGTCACTGGAATCACCGATACAGCGGCGAACGAAGTGTGCCGCCGGTGAGCGGAATCAAACGGGGAGATGCGTACGAGTCGGTGCACGCCCTTCTCCCCTTTGAGAGTGCCATAGGCGTAACGCCCGCTGATCTCCATTGTTGCGCTGCGGACGCCCGCCTCCTCGCCCTCGCTCACTTCAAGCAGGTTCGCTTTGAACCCCGCCTGCTCGCAGTATCGTCCGTACATGCGCACCAGCATCTGTGCCCAATCCTGGGAATCCGTGCCCCCCGCGCCGGCATTGATCGATAGGTAACAATCGGAAAAGTCGTACGTACCCGAGAATGCAAGTTCGATCCGGAATGCACGCAAAGTCTTCTCCAAAGCAGTGGCCCGCGAAGAAAGTCGGGAGAGCTCTTCTTCGTCACCGGCATCCAGCGCCATCTGATGGAGGATATCGATCTCCTCCATCTCTTCACTCACCTCATCGTATCGGGTGAGCAAGGACTTGTTTCGTTCCAAACGGCGGCTTACGTCCGTAGCACGCTGTCGATCCTCCCAAAACCCGGAGGACACCATCTGTCGCTCCAACTCAGCGGTTTCACGCTCCATGGCCGCTCGGTCAAAGGTGATCACCGATTTGTGTGAGCATCTTGCGCATCTCCAATAGTATGTCTTCGTTCATATTACCCCCACTTGCACCGGCCCTTGCGCTGGCAAGACCCGATTAGCGATTGAATAGCTCATAAGAACCACAGTGCTCGATACCCCTTTTATAATCGGTCGCCTGTGTTCCCTCAAGGAAGCCGCCCAACAGGCCGCGGCATCCGATTATGGAAACCCGCGTCAATGTAGCAAAGCCGACGTTGTCAGCCCTTTATGCGCGGGTCGCACAATAACGAGCAGGTCGATTTGGTCGACCTGCTCATCACAATTTCGAGCGAACTACCGTTACCGTCGCCGCCCTCCGCCTCTCCGAGCATCACGCCGCGGTGGACGACGTTTCCTGTTGCAGTCCTGGCAGTACACCGGTCGGTCAGACGTTGGCTCAAACGGAAGCTCCTCTATCGCTTTTCCACAATCCGCGCAATGTAGATCAAGATGCCGCACGTCGACCATACCTCTCTCCTGAAACGCCATTCGTTCTCCTTTTCTGGTTTATGCTCGCCAACACAATTGTTGACAGAGGCAAACCATGTACTATCGAACAATACACCCGCTTGCCCGCAAGTAGGAAATTCGCGAGGCACACGAATGAAGCCGCAGGTGTGCCTTATGTGGTAGAATGATTTGGATAAGACAGCAAAGGATGGCGCTGATACAAGTAATAGGGCATCAGTACCCGCACAGGCAAAGGACAGGAGCAAGATACTGGAAGAAGAGAAGATCCGCAGAGAAGAGTTTTCCATCAGCTGTGAAAAGCTCGTCGCTACGG
>CAZBSW010000142.1:0-5838 GCA_964494835.1 uncultured Thermotogae bacterium | reverse complement strand
CCTACTCATTCAAAGCCAACGTGCAGACGCTCGATCACCTCAAGGTCCTTGCCGAAGCGTTTGTCGGACGCGGTGTGCCGATAAATGTCGAGTTCAGGCACGATAGCTGGTACGACGAAAGCGTGTACGACAACCTGAGAAACCTCGTCCTCGGGTTCGTAAACGTCGATCTGCCACATCTAAGCGACCTTCCGAAGCCAAGCAATGTCGTGACATCGGACGTGGGTTACTACCGCCTGCATGGGCGAAACGCCAAGATGTGGTGGCATCATCCTACTCCCAGTCACCGTTACGACTACCTGTACAGCGAGGATCAATTGGAGGAGTGGGCGACCAAGATACAGGAAGCTGTGACACGCACCCGCACCTGCTATATCTTCAACAACAATTGTCACCTGGGACAGAGTATTGTGAACGCTCTTCAGCTGCACCAGCGCTTCGGACTTCCTAAACCGACACTGCCACCGGGACTTGCTCCCGAAATGTTCGAACCATCGACCGACGAACGTATAGACGAAATTCGGAAAGCGATCACGATAGCGCGGGCCAAGGAAGATGTAACCTAAGGGAGAACAAAATCCCGCAGTGCCCGCCGGTGAACAGAGTGAAAGGCGAGACTGAATAGCTGCTTCTGCATTCAAGAGAAGGGACTGAAGCGACGATCTCCTCGGTTCTCTCCCATACGAAAGTTTTCCGGAACTCATGCTGCGGAGCCCGCTCGTTTCCTGGGAAGCAGGGTTATGAGTCACCGGGTTCAAAACCGTCATCGGGGTCTCTTCGGAACCTCGCTTGCGAAGGGCATTACGCTCCTAATACGCCGTCCTGGACGACTTTTGAACTGTGTGTTCTCAATTCATCACCTGAAACCAGCAGGTCATGTGCACCAATTGGTGCAGTCCCCTGCGACTCCCCGTATTGGATCTTTCAAACTCGCGCGGGCTTCTTCGGCCGGCAATGCCGGCCGAGTAGCAGGCCTCTGGGCCTGAGACAATCTCTTGCCGACCGGCTCTTGTTATGGCGGTTGAAGGAAGTCCAGACTAGTTCTAGAAGTGGCTCTCCTCGCCCGCAATTGTACCTAGCCGCGTCACAGTCACGGCGGCGGTTATTGAAATGCCTGTCATCAAGTGGTTGTCTTTCGTGCGCTTTCGTGTCAGGATGTGTTACCTCTCATGATAAGAGATGCACGGAGGTGGGTCTTGCACTGAGTGGATGGGGAACACAGCAACAAGAAGGCAATGCAAGGTCGTTGCGGGGCATTGTTGGAGACTAAGGCGGCTGACGGGGAGTACAATGCATATCGAACCTGAACTGAAGTTGGCGATTGCGCTGCACAGCGGCCCGGGCGTGTATGCACTCTTGCTGGGCTCAGGGCTCTCTTCAGCGGCCAGGATCCCGACCGGCTGGCAGGTGACGCTTGATCTGATCCGGAAGCTTGCAGCGACGCACGGAGTTGCGTTCGACAACGACGAAGAAGCGGAGAGGTGGTACCGGGATACGTACGATGAGGCGCCTGACTACTCTGATCTCCTTGATGCACTAACCTCAACGTCAGATGAACGGCAGATGCTGCTACGTTCGTACTTCGAGCCGACCGACGAGGAGCGTGAGGAAGGGAAGAAGGTCCCAACCAATGCTCATCGGGCGATTGCCCGAATGGTCCGCAATGAGAACGTCCGGGTGATTCTGACGACGAACTTCGATCGTCTCCTCGAACAAGCGCTGCAGGACGAGGACATCCAGCCTGATGTGATCTCTTCCGTGCATGCGCTAGATGGAGCAGTTCCCTACGTCCATGCAGATGTCTTCGTCGTCAAGCTCCACGGCGACTACCGTGATACACGACTTCTGAACACAGAGGCCGAGCTATCCGCGTACCCGGAGGAACTCAACACATTCCTGGACGAGATCTTTGATCGCTTCGGTCTTGTGGTGTGCGGATGGTCGGCAACATGGGACGTAGCTCTTCGAAACGCCATCCTTCGTGCTCCCAATCGACGCTTCACGACATTCTGGCTGACGCGAGGCGAGCTTTCAACTGAAGCTGAGTCCGTGATCGACCACCGTGGTGCGGAGGTTCTCAACATCGAAGACGCTGACAGCATCTTCATGGATCTGGACGAGAAGCTTGAATCGCTCCGAGATCTTGATCGCCCGCATCCGTTGTCGAAGGAGATCGTGGTGGCGACCGTGAAGCGGTACGTCGCGGAGGACCGGCATCGAGTACGACTCCACGATCTCCTTACTGATGAAGCCAGCCGAGTTCTGGAAGACATTCTGCAACTTCCCCGCATGACTGACGGCGAATCCTTGCCAGATGTCTTCGCCAAGCGACTGGGATACATGGAGGGACTCATCGATAGATTGGCAGAGATGGTCGCAACACTCGTCTACCATGACGAGGGGCGGAATAGCCATCTCGTTAGGATCTGTATTGAGAGACTCCTCAAGTTGCCCATCGCAGGCGGGTCTGTTGCGCTGATCAACCTTCTTCAGTACCCAGCCATGCTCGTGATGTATGCCGGTGGCATTGCAGCAATCGCCGCTAGCAACTTCCGCGCCCTCTCAGCGGCGATCCGCGAGCCAGAGTTCCGTCAACGCGAGGGACAGGAGACCGTTACGGTTGCCCAATACCTGACTCCTCGCGATGTGATTGAGTATAAACTGCTGCCGACCGAGTACAGCGGCCACTACACGCCTTGTGGAGACTACCTTCTCGACTCGTTGCGTGGTCCGCTCGCACGCTTGGTTCCAGATGAAGACGACATCACTGCGTGCTTCACCATCCTTGAGTATCTTCTCACACTCACGTATTGTGATCAGGGAGGCGACTTGAGATACGCATACCTTGGCACCTACATCTGGCGATACGCGCGGAAGCCCGAGAGCGCAGTTAACCGATTCATGGAAGCGGGGAAGGCCGAAGGAGCAGACTGGGCCCTCCTTAAGGCAGGCTTCTTTGGCAAAGACCCCGCAAGGCTTGCCAGGGCTGAGGAGCTCCTGGACGAACAGCTGAGTGAGAAACGAACGTAGTAGCGCAGAGCAAGACGGGAACTGTAGAGTCTGATTAGCGAAGCGAGCCTCTCCGAACGGTGTTGAAACCATCGCACAAGAGAGTGAAGGACTTGCCCCAGAACGAAGTAGCCGAAGTTCGAGTTCTGTCTCTGACGAAGAACGATGACGTAATCCTCCGAAGCGATCGCTTCGAGAAGCGGATTGCTCTGAAGGATCTCAGTAACTACAGGGTTGTGTATCGAGACCAGATCATAGACACCCCGTACGTCATCGGGGAGAGCGCAGTACACCGCCTTCGCTGTTTCCACATCGGCGCGGTGAGCTCTGTGCCCGAAGGGGGCGCATCTTTGATGAACTTGCGAGATGGCAGATCGCTCCAACGGATGGCAGTAAGGACTCTGCGAGCGCTACGTGACTCAGGATGGCTCGCTCCCTCAGTCAGTATCCCGAATGCTGGGCAGGTGAACATGGGGAGCAGACAAGTCAACGTTTGCCGCTCCGGTACTAACTCCCCGACTGTTGACCGATCCGGTTTCTGACTCTATGATTGTTTGAACTGCATAGATTCCGCGGCAAGAGACGAGGACCCATGGCAACTACTAGGAGGATAGGGCGGGAGGATTCGAACCTCCGATCACGGCTCCAAAGGCCGCTGCCTTACCGCTTGGCTACGCCCTAAAAGACCACATCTTCTGTTGGGATATCGGTTGAGAATACAATTTCCCTCTCTCCGACGGTCTCCTTGTATTTCTCAAGGACAATGCGCTCTAGGCGAATGCGAAACTCATTATCGATAGGATGAGCCGTATCGCGAAACTCGCCGTTTTTCACCTCACGGCTGGGCATGGCGACGAACAGGTTTTCCTTACCCTGTATCACCTTTACGCTGTGAACGATGAATACGTCATCGAAAATGACCGAACAGAAGGCTTTTAGGTTTCCCTCATTGTGCATCGGCCGAATCTCTACCTTGGTTATCTCCACCCCTCGGCACCTTCTTTGCTTAGGCTGATGTACGGCCGATATTAGCTGAATCCTCCCTCCATTTCAATCTGGAGTCACCTGTTATGTGGGGAGAAGAGAATGGCGTCCCCCTTGACAACATGGCTGTACCGTGTATAGTGGTTAATATGGTTATGGCGACAGGGTTAGAGCGAAAGAGTATGCGCAAGACAGCCCTTTCTGTGGCTCTGTGGCTGGTTATTACGTTTGTACCCGCCCTGTTCTAGCGGGGATTAGGCGCTAGAACGCGGGAGGGTAAGAGGATCGCAGGCAATGCCTGTGATCTTGTCTTTTAACGGCCTCATCCACTTGTTAAGAGGAGGTGGGAGTTTCGAAGAGACTGTTGGAATAGTCGGAGGCACCCGATTGAATAAGGAGGTTAGCATGCGGCGAAGAGCAGTTTGTCTGTTGGTGATTGGACTAGTTTTGGGTTTGGTGGTCGCCGCTTCTGCGGCGGACACAATTAAGATCGGCGCTCTCATGTCCTTGACCGGGGCTTTGGGACCGTACGGCCCCCCGATTGTAAATGGAGCAAAGCTAGCGGTGGAGCAAATCAACGCTGCCGGAGGTGTACTGGGCAAACAGCTGGAACTGATTGTCCGTGATACAGCGACCTCGCCGGATGTCGGGCGTGACGCTGCCAGCAAGCTCGTCGAACTCGACAAGGTCTCGGCGATCGTGGGCGCACTCTCTAGTGGCGTGACTATTGCCGCGTCGAGCATTACGATCCCGGCGGGAGTCGTACTGATTTCACCGGCTTCAACTTCACCCGATATCCCGGCCTTGAATGACGATGACTACGTCTTCCGGACGGTCGTATCGGACGAGGTGCAAGGGGTCGTCATGGCGCGATTGGCTCTGATGCTTAACTATAAGACCGTCTCGGTGATCTACGTCAATAACGCCTACGGCAAGGGGCTGGCCGACGTATTCTCGGAGAACTTCGCAACCTACGGTGGCACGACACTTGCCTCTGTCCCCTATGAGGAGAACAAGCCCTCCTACCGCGGAGAAGTGGAGAAGGCCACATCCGGCAACCCGGATGCCATCTTCATGATCAGTTACCCGGTTGACGGGAACAAGCAGATTGTAGAAGCGGTAGAAGCGGGCTATCAAGGGCATTTCCTCATGTCAGACGGGATGAAGGGCGAAGGGGTTGCGCCGGGGCCGGCGTGCCAGTCAGCGGACAATCCTGGGCCGATCGAGGGAACTTATGGGACTGTAGCCTCTGCCGGATTTAGAACGGATCAGTTCGATGCCGACTACAATGCGGAGTTCGGGCCGAGCACAGTTCCCTACAACTATCAGGCTTATGATGCGGTCATGCTGATCGCTTTGGCGATGGAGCGCGCCGGACAAACGAGCGGACAGGCGGTCCGTGATAACCTGCGCGCGGTGGCTAACCCTGCTGGAGAGAAAGTCTATTATGGGGAGTGGGAAAAGGCGGTCTCGCTCCTTAAGGCGGGTCAGGATATCAATTACGAAGGAGTTTCCGGAATAGTCGATTTCAAGTCTACGGGAGATGTAACCGGTGGGATCCTGATCTGGAAGATTCAGGGTTGCCAGGTGGTCCCGGTGATGAACGTTTCCGGTTAAAGAAAGAGCCAGACTGGAAAGAGGGAAGAAGGCATCCTTAATCCTCCTGTAGCTCGGGGGTAGCCTTAACAGGCTGCCCCCTTCTTTGGTAACGTCGTTGTTTCGAGTGATAGACTAACGATTGCCGCTATCTTCTCTTCTGAAGACAGGTGGGCTATCGAAGAACGAGATGTCGAGTTGAGTTGTGCGTATCAACCCGTTTCCCTGTTGCACAGAGGGATCTTTTAC
>CAZBSW010000141.1:0-5843 GCA_964494835.1 uncultured Thermotogae bacterium | reverse complement strand
TGATGTACCAGCGGACTCTTCGGTAAGACTATCTCATCCTCCGGTCCGATCACGGCAGACGGCGGCTTGAAGAACAGAAGCGGGAAGGTTGGGATCTCGTTCCCCAGTTCCTTGGCATGTGCAGCATAGTTGCGGCCGATGCACACGATCTTCGTGGGAATGCACGGAGCAAGAAGTTCAACGCTTGCAAGAGGGATAGAGGAATCCACAGTGACGACCATATCCCCTTCTAAACGGCCGTTTTTCGCTTCGGAGTCAGATCCTTTCTCGACAAATCGCAACAGACGCATTCATCCTCCCTTGTCCCATCTACGAGGTTTTTCACACCCTACCCTCTGCAATGACGATGTGCAAGGGGAATCGACTTCTCACTTGACCCGGTCGATTACAGCGGATAGTCTGTGCTGTCATGAATAGGTTCTCCTCCCTACTTGTCGCTGGCGTCGCTGTTGGGGCGGACCGGGTCCTCAAGTGGTGGGCCGGCCACACTCTTATCCTATTCGAGTCGCGGCCGTTGCTCGGTCATCTTATTCGCCTGACACGCGTGCACAACGTCGGCGGTGCGCTTGGAATATTCCCCGGAGGTGGCGAACTTTTCATCGCTGTCTCGATTGTGGTCTCCATTACAGCTATTGTTATCCTTATTCGCAGCCGGACGGACAGCGTGGTGATGCGAATCGGCCTGGCGCTGTTGTTGGCGGGCGCGGTGGGCAATCTAATTGATCGCCTTGCTTATGGATATGTTCTTGATTTCTTGGAGTTCCGGGGACTGTTTGTCAATAATCTTGCCGATGTCTGCGTGTGTGTAGGAACGGGGTTGGTTATTATCCATGTTCTCTTCGGAGGTGGAAAAGATCGAACTGAAAGGGAAACTGATCGTCTTTGAGGGACTCGATTTCACAGGAAAGTCGACGCAAGTGGATCGACTCGCGGCTCGCATGCAGGAGCTCGGCATTCCTGTGACGACAACACGTGAGCCGGGTGGAACCGCGCTGGGAGAGAGCGTGCGCCGGGTTATCCTTTCAAACGACAATACTCAACTCCTTCCCTTGTCAGAGCTGGCATTGTTCATCACCTGCCGTGCCCAGCTATCGTTTGAGGTGATTGAACCAGCACTGAGAGCCGGCCGGGTCGTCGTTTCCAGCCGATTTCATCTCTCGAGTCTTGCTTATCAGGGGTACGGACGTGGCATTGAACTCGACCTCATCCGCCGGCTGAATGATGTCGCTACCGCTGGGAGGTACCCCGATCTCACATTCTTACTCGACCTCCCTGCTGAGAAGGCGATCGAACGGCGCGGTCAGGTGCGTGATCGAATCGAAGAGGAAGATCTCGCGTTCTATCAACGCGTACGCACAGGTTATCTGGAACTGACGCGTGACGATCCGCTGGTGCACGTGGTTGACGGTACCTTGCCCATAGCCCGGATCGCTGATGAAGTAGCAACCTACGTCGGTCTATGACTTTTCGCAACGCTTATCGATCGTGTATGATGAGGATTATCACTTGCGCCACTAAGGGGGGGAACGATGGATTTCGTATGTGTGAAAGATGAGTTGGTATTTGGCGTGAGACTCGCAAGCTACGCGCTCGGTACTCGCAGCAGTATGCCCATTCTCTCTGGACTGAAGATGGAGTTGAGCGGAGAGAAGCTGCATCTCCATGCCACCGATTTGGAGCGCGCAGTTCATTGCGTGATTCCGATCGAAAACAAGGGAGAAGACGAGTCAGTCGTATTGAACGGTACCATCCTCTCCAAGATCGCCAGCCACCTCCCCGAAGACGAGCGCATCACGATGAAAACCGACGAGCGTGACGGTGCGGTGGTAAAGCTCCGCTGCGGGGAGGCGCTGTTCGACCTGCCAACGCTCCCGGTGGAAGACTACCCAGACGTTCCTCCACTCCCACCGACACGCATCGGAACGATGCAGGTGGAGAAGTTTCATCGTGGACTCGAGCAGACGGCGTTTGCCGCGCTCAAGATGAACGAGACGACCCGTCTCAGTCTGACTGGGGTAAACATGGTCCTCGGCGGCGGGGCGACGAAGATGATTGCCACCAACGGCTATCGGCTGGCGGTGAAGACGCTCCCCATGGAAGAAATCTTGGAAGAGGCCGAGTTCTTGATCGAAGCGGGTGTGCTGTCCGATCTAGACCGTGTCCTCTCCCAGATTAACACCGACAAGGTGGAGCTGTATCGAGATGATGGTCAGATCTTCTTCCAGGCGGAGGGTGTGACCTTTACCGCTAAGACGATCGCTGAGGAATTCCCCGACTTTGAGCGCGTGATTCCCAAGGAGAATCCGATTGTCCTTACCTTCAAGCGGCAGGCGTTGCTTGCGAGCTTACAGCGCATCGAGATCACCGCTGCGGAGGAGTCGGGGGCGGTGACGTTGCGTGTTACGACTGAGGAGAGTGCGGCGCGGATCAACTCCTCCTCCAAGGAGAAAGGAGAGGCAGAAGAGCGCGTGCGTTTGGGGAAGGTCCCGTCTGATGCGATTGAGATTTCATTCAAGGCCGAATACCTGATTGACGTCCTCAAGCGAATGGCCTCCGACGAAATCGCACTTTGGCTTGCGACGTCTGAAAAGGCAGGCCTGATAGAACCTACAGGAGAGGGGATCTCTCCGCAGGATGAGGGATTCCTCTATGTCTGCATGCCAGTCCGCCTGGCAGGCTAAGTAAGGGCAGTGCGAATCATACGCACTCCTTCCGCAAGGGCGTCAGCAAGTTCATCTTTGCGTATGCCTCCACCCTGGGCGAACGTACGCGTACCGCCGCCACCTCCACCGAATGCCTTGGTCAGCGAACGCACGATCGAACCGGCATCAACATCGACATCGTCGCTTGCCTTGCAAACGGCGATCCCGTGGTCGCCGCCTGCTGAAGCCAGCAGGACGACGGCCGGGCGCCCCTTCTCTTCTACAAGATCGCTCAGTTCCTTCAGCTGTTCACCATCGAGGTTGAGCAGGGAATAGAAGAGTCTGGCAACGCCCAGGTCCTCTCCATGTGCGATGAGTTCATCGCATGTCTCGGCGAGCGATGCCTTGCTCAATGCGGCCAGCCGTTCACTGAGCGATGTCACCTCCTCCCGCAAGCGGCTGAGGCCGACGAACGGGTCTTCACCGAGTTCCTGCTGCAATCGGGTGATGAGATCAAGGCGCTCGCGCACCCAGCCAAGCATACCATCGCCGGTGAGAGCGCGGATGCGGCGTGTCCCGGCGGCTACGCTCTCTTCCGCGATTATCTTGATCAATCCGATCTCGCCGCTTCTTTCAACATGTGTTCCGCCGCATAGCTCGCGACTGAAATCACCGATGGATACAACGCGTACGAGCTCCTTGTTGCGGTACTCTTCCTCGAAATGGGCCATCGCCCCGGACTGCTTTGCTTCATCGAGTGGTATCTCCACGGTCTGCACGGGGATGTTCTGTAACACGGCCTCGTTGGCTAGATCTTCGACCGCGTCGATCTCAGCGGGCGACATCTTCTCGAAGTGAGAGAAGTCGAATCGCAGCTCGCTGTCGCTCACATAGGAACCGGCCTGGATCACGTGCTCGCCCAGTGTGCGACGTAGAGAGGCGTGCAGGAGGTGGGTGGCTGTATGATTGCGTGCGATCCGTTTGCGCCTTTCCGCATTGACGGTCAACCGACATCGATCGCCGTCCTCAAAGGATCCGCTCACCAATCGCACTCGATGGATGAAGACGTCGTTGGCGTCCTTCTTGACGTTCAATACTTCGGCGTGACCGCTGCGGGAGAGGTTTTCGATGATGCCGGTATCTGATGTCTGTCCGCCTCCTTCGGCATAGAACGGGGAAGCGGGGAAGATGAGCCGATAGGTGCTCTCCGCTGTTGCGAGCGCGTTGGAAAGGACAACTTCATCCTCGGTGGTCTCGTAACCGGTGAAACGCGTCGAGTCAATGCCGGCTGGGATGTCTGTCGTATCCTCGGACGGGAATGTCTTGTTATCGACATTTCCCCGCGACCGCTCCCTTTGCTCGGACATCGCTTCTTGGAATCCTTTCTCATCGACTGCGATGCCGTGTCCGGAGATGATCTCTTCCGTCATCTCCTTGGGAAAGCCATAGGTGTCGTACAATTCGAACGCGAGCCGTCCCGGCATGGTCTGTGTGCCTTGATCCACAAGCTGATTCACGATGCGTTCCAGGCGTTGTTCGCCGGCGCGGAGCGTCTTTCGGAACGCCTCCTCCTCGTGGGCGATGACACGTTTTGCCAGCGACTGCGCGGCAATGATCTCCGGGTAGGCTCCGCCCAGGGTCTCGATCACCGGTTCGACGAGAGATGCGAGCGCTCCCGCTGGTAGAGAGAGCTTCTCACCGGATCGAATCGCCCGCCGGAGAATACGCCGCAGGACATACCCCTGTTTTTCGTTTCCCGGCAATACACCGTCGGCAATGAGGAAGAGGATGCCACGGATGTGATCGGCGATGATGTTGCCATCGACCCGACCGCTGTCGACCAATGCCCGCGACATTGCTCCCTGGATCGCATCCAGTATCGGTCTGAATAGATCGGTGTCGAAGTTACTCTTCACTTCCTGCAGGACCGCGGTCGTCCGTTCGAGCCCCATGCCGGTGTCAATGTTTTTTTTCACCAGCGGAAGGAATGTGCCGTCTGGTAGAGCGTCGTACTGCATGAATACCAGATTCCAAATCTCTGAGAAGCGATTGCAGTCACAGGCCACTCCACGGCAATCCGGGCCGCAGGCTGCCGCCTCACCGGCGTCGAAGAAGATCTCCGAATCCGGCCCGCACGGTCCGGCATCGCCGACCGGCCCCCACCAGTTGTGCTCCTTCCCTAAGCGCACGATTCGATCTGCGGGAACGCCTACGACATCGCGCCAGATGGCGAACGCCTCGTCATCTTCCTCGAATACGGAGACCCACAGCTTTTTCTTTGCGATCCCGAGCTCTTTGACGAGGAATTCCCAGGCAAACGCGATCGCCTTCTCCTTGAAGTAGTCGCCGAACGAGAAGTTCCCGAGCATCTCGAAGAAGGTATGGTGATAGGCGGTCACTCCCACGTTTCCGATGTCGGTGGTGCGGAAGCATTTCTGATAGGTGGTCGCACGGGGAAAGCCGGGATCAACATGTCCCCAGAATATCTCTTTGAATTGAACCATCCCTGCTGATGTGAACAGCAGGGTAGGATCGTTCGGAACGAGAGAGGCACTGGGAACGTGCCGGTGTCCCTGTTCTACGAAGTATTGGATGTATCGGTTCCGCAGTTCGTGAGCCTGCATGGAATCCCCCTTTGCGATGGAGGAAATTCTAATTGAGGGGCCGTGAGAAGTCAAAGCAGCACGTGCGATCGTGCGCTTTGTATTTGCAATCACTGTCGCGAGTTACTATTATAAGCAATACTGGGTAGGAGCTCGCATTTCCATGAGAATTTTACATAAAGGACTTGTATGGGTGGCATAGGGCGATACGTCTTTCAGCGATTGCTGTTGACGATTCCCATGCTGTTCATCCTTCTCACCGTGGTCTTTCTCATCCTCCGCGTCATGCCCGGTGACCCTGTATCCGCAATCCTTGGCGGAAGGAATGTTTCCCCACAATTGATGGACGAGTATCGCCACAAGATGGGGGTAGATCGGCCGATTCCTGTGCAGTTTGTAACCTATCTGGGTGATATCGTGCGCGGTGATTTCGGCAACTCATACAGCACAAGTAAGCCCGTTGTATCGGAAATCTTTCTGCGATTCCCAGCGACGTTGGAACTCGCTTTCTTTGGCCTCTTGTTCGCGTGGATCTTCGGCTTTGGGACGGGTCTGCTAGCGGCGGTGTGGGCGGATCGGCCGCTTGACCATACTGTAC
>CAZBSW010000140.1:0-5907 GCA_964494835.1 uncultured Thermotogae bacterium | reverse complement strand
ACGCTCAGCCCGGTCTCCGGATGGGCGCCAAGGAGGACGATTTCGCCGCCAACGCCGATCTTGAGTAGATCGGCGAGTTCTTTCCCAATCACGACGCCATCATCGCTGCTCTGCAGATATCGCCCATCGACGATCAGGCTACGCATTGTGCTGATGGGATCGATCTCTTCGGGAACGACGCCCTGCACAAGGATCGTCTGCGAGCGGTCGCCTACACTAACCAGCGCCGGTAGATCGAGCCGCACAGTGTACCACTCGATCCCCTCGGTCTGATCGAGCTCTGAGAGGATTATTGCAGGATCACGAATCAGCGGCAGTGCAGCGCCGGCACCCTTTTCCTCGACATGTCGAATCTGCAGATGGCCGGTGTCGATCCGCGTCGCGGTATCGAACATATCGCGCAAATTCCCTCCGGCAAAGCCAAACATTACCACAAGTGTGTACACCGGGATCAGTATGGCAAGCATGGTAAGGATACTCCGACCCAGGTTGCGCCGGAGATGTCGCATCGCGGCCTTCACTTTGTCTCCTCCAATCGTTCGAGGGTGAAGAACGATGGATCGATCGCAATGTTGAATTCCGGGTTTTCTATCCGTTCGATCGTGCGGTCGCCGGATACATCTTCGACGATGATCTCGGTCGGAAAGCTCCGTCCGTTCAGCATGATAACCTGCGAAAATGTCGCTGTGCGAAGGACGTTCCCGCGCTGGTCGTAGTAAACGATCTCCTCGATCACATAATCGTCGTTCACGCGGATGTCGAGCTTGCCGTAGACCACCGGCGCATCTGGATGCGGTACAAGAGTGAGGAGATAACCGCTCTCCTCGTCTTTGACAGTGGCATCATAGTCGTCGGACAGTGTCCCACGCGCGAGATCGGAAAGCGACGGTCCGGCGCCGAACAGTGCGTCCCCGATCGCCAACGCTGGGAGCCTGATCGACGTGCCGACCGCGGGTGAGTAGTACCAGAGGTCGTTCTTTACCTGCAGGTATCCCGCGCCTGCGTCTTCATCGGGCGCGATCATGCGAATGAGGGCGTAGTCTTCTCCCAGAGTCCACACCTCAAGCGTGTGCGATTTGGTCTGCTCACTCAATGACAACTCGAGCGTAAGCACGCCATGGAAGCTGTCCCCTTGCCATGCGGCGCGCACGCGATCGATGATCGTCTGCGCATCGGTCGTCGCCGCCTGTATGGATATCGCCCATGCGACGGCTGCAATCACCACTGCCAACGGTATCAATGATCGTTTCATGTCGGCCCCCTCCTCACAATCATCCCACGTCGCATCACACGAAAGTTCATCCTTCGCGGATCGCGGCAACCGGCTCCAGCCGATTCACGCGTCGCGCCGGATACCAAGCGGCAACCAGTGCCGTGAACACGACGACAGAGAACGCCGCTACCCAGTACCAGCCTGACGTCGACGCGTAGATCACGGCCGGCATCCCCAGTTCGCCGCCGAACGAGCCGATCATGCGACCGAGATTGAGCCCGACCCGGGAGAGGTACACCAGTCCCACGTATCCGATACTGCCTCCAGCTACAAACCCGATTGCTGAGACAAATATCGACTCCAGCAATACAACCCAGGCGAGCTGGCGCCTCCTCATCCCAACTGCCGTCATCATCCCAAACTCGCGCGTCCGCTCGAGAACCGAGTAGAACGTCGTATTCGCCACTCCGAACCCAACGAGGAGCGAAATCATGACCACAAACGGGATCATCTTGATGACGCTTCCCTGAACGATCAGTCGTGCCAACGGATTCAGATCGTAGTAGTCGGCAACCTCGATCCCAGTACCTACGTTTGCGCGGGCCTGAGCAATGATCCTCGCCGTAGATACACCGGGAGGTAGGCTGACCGCGATTGCGGTTGCACCGTCCCAACCGGCAAGAGTGCGGGCGTCATCAATCGAAATGAGCACCGTTCGGTTCAGATCGGCAAGGGCCGATGAGAAGAACCCGACGGCGATAAACGCCTGCGACGCCATCCCTTCCTTCCCTTGCGCGAGGAGCACCACGCGCTCTCCCAACCGGACATCTAGTCGTGTCGCCGTCTCGGCGCTCAACAGGATTTCACCTTTGTCAGCAAGGTACCGGCCGGCGGTCAGGGTATCCTGCAGCGTCGTCACCGATTGTTCCTTGACCGGGTCCACGCCGCGGATCGCCACGCCATCGGTTCCGTACGCGCTGCGCAGCATCCCCAGAGTCTCCAGTCGAGGGGCTGCGGCACGGATGCGCAGGCGGTTCAGCATCGCCACGGATGCATCGACTTGCTGCGGTGACAGGCCGTTCTCGGGGATAGGATCGTCGGCATAGCCAATCGCGCGCAGCTGGAAGCTGCCCTGATTCTGCATCACCTGTGCCCGTGTCATCGAACCGAAGAATCCGTCAACAATCCCCCACAAGACCAAAATCACAAGACTTCCGAATGCCACCACCGCGATCATCAGGAATGTCCGTTGCGGATGCCGCCAGAGATTGCGCCAGGCAAGACGAAGGTTAAGCGTCCTCATTTGCTCTCCTTATTCTCCGTACACGTAAGGCCGTCGGCGATCACCTGCGGCGCCAGTTCGATCATCGCTTTATGCAATTCTCTCGGGAGCCGATCACGGTTGAACGCGATGAGCTTGATCAGGCCGATGCAGTAGATGATCTGTTGTGGATCTCTCTGAATGATCTCCCCTTTGGCCTGCGCCTCCTCGATCTTCCGGGTGATCGGCGAATAAAGCTCTACCGCACGTTGTAAGACATCCTCAAAGTCTATCACTCCTGCAAGTCGCTCCAACTGGCTCGGTTCGTCAAGCAACAGGCGCGAGAACGCATTTGTCTCGATCTCGTGCACAATACCCTTCGCCAGAAGCACAAGCGCCTCGCGGGTGCTCTCTGCCGTTCCGAACGAGCGATCAACCAACCGCGACACCATCGCCGGCATCTCGGCCATCATCAGCTCGGTGTACAGACTCTCCTTGCTGTCGAAGAACAGGTAGAAGCTCGATTTGGCGATCCCCGCCGATTCGACCAAGTCCTCGATCGTCGTTTTCTTCAACCCGTAGCGGGCAAAGCATTCATGTCCCGCATCGAGAAGACGGCCATGAATGCGTTTTCTTTCTTCTCCCGTGAATGCTCTTGGCATGTCTGACTCTATGACTATGGTATGTTTATGTTCACAGAGTATACAAATTTAACCCGGGTTGTCAAGTGGAGCGGTAAATGTCGCAAGCCGGAACCGGGAACGGAATCTCCGGAAAGCAACTTGTGCCGGAAACGTTCATCGCTGTCAACAACTTGGCAGAACCGCGCTCCAGTATATAATCCAATTACGTCAAACAGGAAGGGGAATGCATGCAATACTCGCCCACGCTTGCCGTCGCGACAGCGCTATTTGAAATAATCGCCGCTTGGTGGACGTTCACCGGTTCGGGGAGGAGGTTCATCCTCCGCACGACAAGCTCGATCCTCGTGCTGCTGGCCGCTTATCAGGTCACCGAGGTGGCGATATGCGCCAACACGGCCACAGCCGGCTTTCTGCCCCGGCTGGCGTTCATCATCGTTACTTGGCTTCCCCCGCTCGGTCTCCTGCTGATCGCCGGTCTGTATCACCCGCGCTCCCGCCTGATGGACACAGCAGCGGTGACAATGCTGGCAGCCGCTCTCGCTATCGTCGTATGGATCTCCATCGATAGTTCGTTTGTGCATGCTTCCGTCTGCTCCGCCGTGTTCGCACGCTATACATCCATCATGCCAAGATTCATAATCTATTCGGGTTTCTATTGGACGGGACTGTTGTGCATGGTCTTATTCTCCGGATACGGGGCACGGACGTGCGACCACCCCCATAGACGACGGATGTTGAACCAGGTCTTCGTGGGTACACTGGCGTTTGTACTCCCGTCGCTCGCGATTTCGTGGTACATCCCGCCGGCAGCGGGTGCACTCCCGTCAGTCATGTGCCATTTCGCCCTGCTACTCGCTATTTGCCTCACCCGCATGGTCTACCTAGAGCGAAAACGGAGCAGAGCACGGCACACGCCGACGGTGTCCCAACCGGGATAGCATTTGTCCGTTCACTTTCAGAAGGGCGTCGTTTGACGGCAACATGGAGGGGATGTCCGCGGTTTGCCCGCGGCCGGGACACAGGCGATGGATGGTCCGTCACCCGTGAGGTGCCCTTACCCCTATCATTCGCGTGCGCTCTGACGCAAGATGAGGCTCGCGGTGACGATGGTCAGAAGGACGAACACGAGCACGCCGGCAAAGCCGACCGGTTCCTGCCATGGCGCAAGCCCCTTCACCATCACCGCTCGCAGCAGGCGGTTGGAGTACGTGAGCGGAACGATATATGAGAGCGGGCGAAGCAGCCATGGTATCGCTTGCAGCGGCCACATCATCCCCGACAACAGCACGGATGGAAGCAGCACAAGCGGGAAGAAGAGAATCGCCTGCGATTCCGTCTGGGCGAGTGAGGAGAGGAGTGTCCCCAGTCCGACGTTTCCTATGGCGAACAGGATCACGGACGCGAACGCCCAGAACAGGGATCCGTTGATGACCACATCGAACACAACCTTTCCGATGACAAGCACCAACACCGATTGGGCGAGCGCGACTAGGCCGAAAGCGGCGATATAGCCTAGGATAAACTCCGCCCGCCGCACCGGCGACACCCAGACGCGGGCAAACGTGCCGTCTACCTTTTCCTTCACAACCGAGAGGAGTGTGAGCACGGTGCACAGGAATGCAACGACCATTCCCATGATCGCTGGCGCGAAGCTGTCGATGAATCGGATCGACACTCCGTACAGCTCGCGCGTCTCGATCTTGATCGGCCCTCCCTCACCCAGATCCATCACCGCATTGGCCAACCCCATCTGCACCGCTGCTGCGATCTGCGGATCGGATTCATCCAGGGTGAGATCGATCACGCCTCGCGCGGAAGTGGCCACTCCCATGGCGAAGTGAGCATAGTAAAGGCTGGTGAACTTGTCCGGGAAGCGGACGATCGCCTGATACCCCCTGTGCAATAGTAGATCCTCAGGATCTTTTCCGCCTTCCGACAAAAGTGTGACACGGAATGTATCGTCCGTCTGCAGATTGTCGATGATCGACGCCGTCAGATCCGTCTGGTCCTCATCGATGATACCAAGGCGTATCCCTTGGATATTTCCGGAGAACGAATACCCGAACAGGATCATCGCCAGTGTCGGCACGGCAAACATAAACAGAATCACGCGCTTGTCGTGCCAAATCTGGCGCAGCACGCGCGCAGCGACCGCGCCGATCCTGACCATTGTCTGGGACAATCTTGCCGTGGCGTTCATTTCGTCCCCCCGGCCTCCGAGGCAGCCTTATCGCTTCCCGTAACGTGGATGAATACTTGTTCCAGCGATGGTTCACCGCCATCGTGCGGGACGAGCGCTTTGAGTTCAGTCGGTGTTCCCTCCGCAATCAGTCTTCCTAATTTCATCATCCCCACCCGATCACAGCGTTCCGCCTCCTCAAGATAGTGGGTCGTCAACAGGATCGTGCGCCCGCGTTTGTTCAGCGCATGAAAATGACCCCAAAACTGGATTCGCAGCGCCGGATCGAGGCCGATCGTCGGCTCATCGAGGAGAAGCAGCTCCGGGTCGTGGAGCAGGGCACAAGCAAGCGACAAACGCTGTTTCTCGCCGCCGCTCAGCTGATCGGCACGTTGTTTGCGCAGATCGGACATCTGCATCAACGGCAGCAGTTCTCCGACACGCGCGTCGATCCTTCCCCCTGCCATGCCATACATGCGTCCGAAGAATCGAAGATTCTCCACCACCGTGAGGTCACGGTAGACCGCCCGTTCTTGTGGCATGTAACCGACTCGTGCTTCCACTACCCGCTTCTGCCTGGGGATAGTGTTTCCAAACAAGAGCGCTGTCC
>CAZBSW010000139.1:0-5929 GCA_964494835.1 uncultured Thermotogae bacterium | reverse complement strand
GTCACCATCGGCGTCGCTTCCCTTGTAGTCGCTCCAGTAGTTGCCGGTCGTACCCGTCCATGTATTGCGATGCTCGTTGTCTACGCCATTAAGGCCGTTGTCGATGAAACTGTTACCGTAGATCGCGTTGTCGCGTGACCCGATCGTCATAACAATACCGTAGCGGTTCTGAGCGATGACGCTACCGGTCACCGTGTTGCCGTTCGCGTTCATGAACCGCATACCGGTGTCGTTCATACTCAGTTGACACCCTTCGACACTCCCGTTTGTCACGGAATTGAAGTAGACCGCAGCATTACGGGTCTGTTCCACAACACAGCTTCTGATAACGAAGTGCGCAGTCGTATGATCGATGTAAATCCCATAGTCGGCCATGGAGCCGTCGATGTACCAGCCTTCTATCACGTACGGATCTTCGGCGCTGCCGCTCCCGGATACGACGCCGTTTGCGAACGTAAATGCGTCGTTTCCGAAGATATAAATCGGTTCGTGAGCCCTCCACCAAAGGAGCCCACCGCCATATTCCCCCCCCACCAGGACGACCGAAATGACAGCGATCATTACCGTTGCCACTAGTAGTACGACCTTCCTGCCCATTACCATCTCCTCCTTACAACTAGCTTGCCGATGCAACAGGATACCATGTTTGTTGCGGAAAATGAAGCCCTATCCCTTTCCTAACGAGGTAAAGAAGACTTCTTCGAGATCGGCGGCGTGGTAGTTGTCTTTCAGCTCCTCCAGCGTGCCCACCGCACGCATCTTGCCGCCGTACAGAATTCCGATTCGATCGCACAGTTTCTCGGCCACGCGCATGATGTGTGTCGAGATGAGGATGGTCCGCCCCTGTCCGCGGAACAGGCGAATCGACTCGACCACCGCCCGCGCCGCCATCACGTCGAGTCCGAACGTCGGTTCGTCGAAGATCAAGACCGGCGGGTCGTGGATGATGCTGCGCGCCAGCGACAGCTTCTGCTTCTCCCCGGTTGAGAAGGTCCCTACCCGCCGATCGGCAAGCGCCGTCAGCTCAAGAAGCGAGAATATCTCGTCGGTCCGTTTTTCGATCGCTCCGTCGGACAAGCGGTTGATCCGCCCAAAGAAGCGGATCGTCTCACGAGCGGTAAACCGGTCATATAGCCCGGTTTCGGTCGCGAGAAACCCGATCTGCTCTCGCACCTTGTCCGGCGCGGTGCGGGTGTCGAATCCGGCGATCGTCGCGCTCCCTGCAGTTGGAGTAAGAATAGTCGCGAGCATGCGCAAGGTCGTCGTCTTCCCCGCCCCATTGGGCCCGAGGAGGCCGAAGATCTCGCCTCCCTGGCAGGAGAACGACAACCCGTCCACCGCGCGCACTTCTCGTTTGCGTGTGCGAAAGATCTTCGCCAGGTCGTGTGCCTCGACCATCGCCGCTGTGGTTCCGCTCACAGATACTCCATACCAACCATCTCTTGCAGCACATCCGGGACACGTACGCGTCCGTCCGCAGTCTGATTGTTTTCTAGGATCGCAGCCATCAACCGCGGTGTGGCAACGCCCGATCCGTTCAGCGTGTGCACGTACACCGGCCGCTCTCCCTCTCCTGGGCGATAGCGCGTGTTCCCACGTCGCGCCTGGAAATCCTCACAGTTGCTGCACGATGATACCTCATAATACCGCCCTTGAGCGGGGAGTGAGACCTCGATATCGATCGTCTTTGCCGACTGCTGCGCCAGATCCTGCGTTGGCAACAGCGCAACGCGGTAGTGCATACCGAGCGCCTGTAACACGCCCTCCGCGTCTACGACCAGCCGTTCCAGCTCGTCGTAGGAGGTGTCCGCAGCCGTGAACTTGAACAACTCTACCTTGTTGAACTGGTGCACGCGAATCAAGCCACGCTCGTCCTCGCCGTACGTGCCCGCCTCTCGGCGGAAACAGGGGGTGTAGGCAACGTAGTCGAGCGGCAGATCGTCTGCACACAGGATCTCGCCACGATGCAGGTTAGAAAGCAACGTCTCAGCAGTCGGATTAAGGTATAGGTCGTCCTTCTCGCAGTAGTAGTCCTCGTCGGCAAACTTGGGAAGCTGGGAGGAAACGTAGAAGCTCTCGGCATTGGCGAGGAAAGGTGGGAACACAGGTGTGTAGCCGCGGCGGGCATGGTAGAAGTACATGAACTGGATCAGGGCCATCTCGAGGAGCGCCCCGTTGCCCACGTACATGGGAAAGCGCGCGCCCGCGATCGCCGCACCGCGCGGGAAGTCGAGCAGCCCCTTCTCCTCCGCGATCGCCTGGTGATGCTTAACCGGAAAGCCGGGTGCCGGTGCCTCGCCGAAACTCCGAAGGATCACCTTCTCGTCTTTCTTCCCGACCGGCACGGATGGATGCGGCACATTGGGAAGAAGCGACAACAGATAGTCCATTCGCTCCGCGGTCTTCGACAGCTGCGCGTCGAGGTCACTGATCTTGGAGGCGATGCCGGACATCCGGGCGATCAGCTCAGAGGCATCGCGTCCTTCTTTCTTCAACCGACCTACCTCCTGTGAACCGGTGTTCCGTTCCGCCTTGAGTGCTTCCACCCGACCGATCAGCTCGCGCCGGCGCTCATCAAGCGCGAGAATCTCCCCTATTTCCAGGGATTCATCCCGCGTTTTCAGCCTCGCTTCAATCTCTTGCGCATGTTGTCGCAGCCTATGGATATCGAGCATCGATCTCCTCCTTCCCGAGGTTGGATTCTAGGCCAAGAACCGACTCGGCACAACATGACGGTGCTCCAATCAACGGATATAATCGGATCAACGATGAAATTGCTGATCTATTCCAAAGCTCTCTATTCCAGCTGGGTATACTACAGCGCTGATCGGATACTGTTCGACGCCGGTGAAGGGGCAAGCTCCATTCTTGGGAACAAGGCGTTCGCCATCCGCCGCGTCTTTTTGTCGCACGGGCACGCCGACCACATTGCCGGCCTCGTCGGTTTGATCAACATTCGCAATAACGCAATGGGCAACAAGGAGAAGGAGCTCACGATCTACTACCCGAAGGACAACTATCTCATCTCCGAGATGATCAACTTCATCTCGCGCACCAACCGCTATCTCAACTATTCGCTGGAATGGATCCCACTCCAGGCCGGCGATCGCGTCGAACTTATCTCGGGGCAACTGCCGCGCTACATCGAAGCCTTCCCTACTGTGCACGTTCCGAGTGAGACCTCACTCGGATACAACATTGTCGAAGTGCGTCACAGGTTGAGGCCCGAGTTCGCCGGCGCCTCGCAGGAGGAGATTATCGCCACCATCCAGGAACGCGGCAGGGACGCGATCAACGAAACGTACGACCAGCGGCTCTTCTCGTACGGCGGCGACTCGGTTCAGATCAAGCCAGCCTACGTCAAAGGGACGGAGATCTTGTGCCACGATGCGACCTTCCTCGCAGAAGAGGACCGTAAAGAGTATAAGCACGCCACCCTTGCCGAGGCGATTGCGACCGCACGTATCGCCGGCGTGAAGAAAGAACTGATCTGCTATCACATCTCCAGTCGCTACAAGGACAAGATCAAGGAGATAATCGCCGCCAGCGGCCACTACGACGGCCTCGATTTCAAGGTGACCCTGGTTCCGCCCGGCCGCGTCTTCTCTGTAGACTAGATCGCTTCATTTCCCGGCTTGCGGACCGATGCGTACGTCAGGTACCATCGCCGACGCAGCCACTGACCATCAGGAGGGAATATGATCGACCGTCGTTTCACGCGCATCACGACTGAGCTGCCGGGGCCGAAATCGGCCGCCGTCCTCGCTCAGAAGGAGAAGTACGTTGCCGCCCCACTTGCCACCTACGCCCCGTTCGTGATCAAGGAGAGCGCTGGGGCGATCGTGGAAGACCTCGACGGAAACCGGTTCGTTGATTTCTCCGGCGGTTGGGGTTGCCTGAACGTCGGTCAGCGTCATGAGCGCGTCGTCGCCGCGCTCACCGATCAGCTCAACCGTTTCCTTCACACCGACTACACCGCCGTTCCCTACGCACAATTCGGCGAGCTAGCGCAACTTCTGTGTGAACACGTAACGGGCACCGGCCCGTACAAAGCCGCTTTCTTCAACAGCGGCGCCGAGGCGGTGGAGAACGCGGTCAAGATCGCGCGCGCCTACACCGGGCGCAACGCCGTCCTCGTCTTCGAGAATGCCTTCCACGGCCGCACGCTTCTCACGATGACGATGACCCACAAGGCGAAACCGTACAAATACGGATTTGGACCATTCGCGACCGACGTGTATCGCCTCCCCTATCCGTACACCTACCGCAAGCAGGTTACGGCGGAGGAGATCGAGCAAACACTGCTCTCACTTGTCGATCCGTCCGACGTAGCGGTGATGGTCGTCGAACCGGTGATCGGCGAAGGTGGATTCCTAGTGCCGCCAGCCTGGTTCCTGCCGGCGATGCGCACGCTCGCCGACAAGTACGGCTTTGTCCTCGCCATGGACGAGGTGCAATCGGGCATCGGCCGCACCGGTAAGTTCTTCGCCTATGAGCACTTTGGCATCGAACCCGACCTGATCTGTGTTGCCAAATCGCTCGCCGCCGGCCTGCCGCTATCCGGCGTGGTGGGCAAGAGCGAGATCATGGACGCCCCTGTAGCAAGCGGTATCGGGGGCACGTACGCCGGCAACCCGCTCGCCTGCCGCGCGGCGATCGAGGTGATACGGACGATCGACGAAGACAGGCTGGTTGAACGCGCGGTCCATGTGGGCGACCGAATCAAGTCCCATTTCAACACGCTGAAGGAGCGGTTCGAGATTATCGGCGACGTGCGCGGACTGGGAGCGATGGTCGGAATGGAACTGGTCAAAGACCGCATCACCAAGGACCCAGCTGCGGAGTTGACCAGAAAGATCGCGAACGAAGCGCTCAGAGACGGCGCTATCTTTCCCACCGCCGGCCTGCGCGGCAATGTGTTGCGGGTGCTCGTGTCCCTTGTAATCACGGACGAACAGATCGATGAAGGAATGGCGATCCTAGCGGCCGCGTTCGAAAAAAACCCCACCCAGGGCCCGGTCTAGAGCGCAGTCCGCGTCCGAGAACGCCGATCGGTGGAGAAAAAGCCGATCGCAGCCGTGATACCAATCGCGGCGATCAAGCCCCACAGAAGCGACGGTCTGTTCCCGAGCGAGTCGAGGAGTAGCCCGCCGACAAATGGTCCGGCCGACCAGCCGAACGCCTCGGATAGGCCGAAGAATCCCATGTAACGCCCGGTCATACCCTCCGGCGCCATGTTTGCCACCGATGTGGTTGCGCTCGGCGAGAAGACCACCTCTCCCAGCGTGATCACCACCATCGAGCCGAGCAGGTAGTAGAACCCGGGGACAACGCCCACTGAGAAGTAACCAGCGGCGAACAACACCGCGCCCAAGGTAAGCGCGCGCCGCGCACCCAGGCGCTCGCCGAGGAGGGCAGCCGGCAGTTGCAGCAGTACTACCACGATCCCGTTGAGGGTGTATAAGAACCCGAGTTCTACGTCCTTGATCCCGATGAATTCGGTAGTGAATACAGAGAACGTACTCGCAAACTGGCCCATCACCGTGAACAACAGCAAGCTGAACATGCAGAACAACAGAAACCGGCGGTCGCGGCCGGCGTCGAGGATCGTCCGCAGTCGGAAGCGTTCCGCGGGCAGCGCACTGATCGACTCCTGCGTGAACAGGGCGATGATCACCAATCCGATAGCGCTCGCCGCGGCGGTCACGAGGAAGAGCGACCAATAAGACAAAGTGATCAAGAACCCGCCAATCGCCGGACCAACTGCCCAACCGGCATTTCCGCCGATGCGCAGCACTCCGAACGCCTCCACGCGCCGCTCTTGTGGCACGACATCGGCGACCATCGCGCTGATCGCCGGCTGGCTCAATGCCCCTACAAATCGGATCGTGAGAAAGACGACAGCAACGGCAAGGTATGAAGCGTGGAT
>CAZBSW010000138.1:0-5963 GCA_964494835.1 uncultured Thermotogae bacterium | reverse complement strand
GTACAGACCATAGAAGAGCCCGCACAGCGGACGACGATCGTCCACACCGACAATAGCAACGCCTATGAAACACTCAACGACTACCCAAATGTTGCCATCGCCGTTCCGGTGAAGGGAGGGTCTGGCGACACAGGCACTTGGAGAGTCAGTAATCCGCAGGTCGACCAAGAGCGTTGCGTGCGCTGCGGGCGATGTGCCGTCTTCTGCCCGGAGGGATGTGTCATGATGCAGTCATCGGGTCCTACGATTGACTTACGGTACTGCAAAGGTTGCGGCGTGTGTATCGCGGAGTGCCCCGTCGATGCAATCGACTGGGAAAAGGGAGAGTGAGCGATGTCTACCTACGAAAACATGACAGGGACCATGGCCGCAGCCCATGCCGTGCGCTTGGCATGTGTGGATGTTACTGCAGCCTATCCCATCACGCCACAGACGAAAATCATCGAGGCAATCGCGGAGTTCATTGCAAACGGGGAGATGGTCGGGCGCTTCATCCAAGTGGAGTCAGAGCAGAGCGCGTTAGCCGCCACGATCGCTGCCAGCTCCAACGGAGTTCGAGCCTTCACCGCGACCTCTTCGCAGGGGCTCTTGTACATGCACGAGATGATGCACTGGGCAGCAGCTGCGCGAGTACCGGTTGTCATGGCCAATGTCAACCGTGCCGTGGCTCCGCCGTGGAACATCTACGGCGACCATCAAGATGCCATCTCACAGCGCGACACAGGCTGGATCCAGCTTTATGCCGAGACAAATCAGGATGCCCTTGACCTCATCCTGCAGGCGTTCCGGATAGCCGAGGATGCACGAGTCCGTCTTCCTGTCATGGTGAACCTCGACGGATTTACACTTTCGCACACGTTCGAACCCGTCCTGGTTCCCTCGGCTGAGCAAGTCGCGGCTTTCCTCCCACAATTTGTCGAGGACCGATGGCTTGATCCCAATCAACCGAGGACGATCAATGGGGTTGTCTCACCTGAGCACTACATTCAGTTCCGCGCCCTACAGCGGGACGCAAGCTTCGCAGCACGTTACGCCATTCATGAGACTGCGGAGGCTTTCGAGACGACGTTTGGCAGACCGGCAGGAGACTTGATCAGCGTCGAGCAGATTGAAGGAGCGACGACGGTGTTCGTGGCCATGGGATCCATCGCATCCACAATTCGTGGACAGGCTCGCGAGTGGCGTGCGAATGGGCAGCCCGTTGGATTGCTCTCTATCCGTAGCTATCGCCCATTGCCATCGGAAGAGGTGTCAAAGGCCCTGCGGGGAGCAAAAAGCGTTGTTGTCTGGGATCGCGCGTATTCCTATGGCTGTGGTGGCCCGCTTGCAAGCGAAGTCCGTTCCTCGCTGTACAGGTTGGCGGCCCGTCCACGAGTACTTAGTGCCATTGCCGGCCTCGGAGGAGCGCCAATCGGCCCGGACGAGCTCGATTGTGCTCTCGCATGGGTGCAACAAGGCGAGTCCGAGGAGCAGGAGAGATGGTTCGGCGTGAAACCACACCGCTCAAGGAGAGAACAGAATGCCTGATCGAATGAATGAACTTGTACTGCCTGGCAACTCCTCATGTGCCGGCTGCGCCGCGGTCCTTATCCTACGCCTTGTGCTCGAGGCAGTCGGTCCGAATCAGATTCTTGTCATCCCCGCTTGCTGCATGGGTGCCGTCGCCGGCCGATTTCCCAACGCCGCGTTCAATGTTCCGGTCCTGCGTCCGGCCTTTGCGACCGCCGCTTCCTTCCTGAGCGGGCTGGACGAAAGCAACCGCGTCAAAGGGCAGCAAACCACGCTCGTCGCTTTCGCGGGGGACGGGGCAACCGTCGATATAGGACTTGCCGCACTGTCCGGTGCCATCGAACGAGGCCACAACTTCGTTTATGTGTGCTACGACAACGAAGGCTACATGAACACCGGGTTCCAACGCAGTGGATCGACTCCGGCCGGAGCCCGAACCAGCACAACGCCGGGCGGGCACCTGCTGCGGTACAAGACCGAGCCAAGAAAGGATATTGCCAAGATCGTTGCGGCGCACAACCCGCCTTATCTTGCAACCGCGAGTCCGGCATTCCCCGACGATCTGGCCAAGAAGGTCCGCACGGCAGCAGCTACTCAAGGCCCCGGTTTCCTGCATGTGATAAGCCCGTGCCCATTGGGATGGGGATTCTCCTCATCCAAGACCGTGCAGCTCGCCCGTCTCGCTGTGGAAACGGGCCTTTGGAAGCTCTACACGCTCGACCACGGCCAACTGAAGCTGAACCATCACCCGAAGCATCGCAAGCCAGCCAAGGAGTTCCTATCGGTGCAAGCCCGCTTCAGACATTGGACGAACGAGCAATTCGAGGCGCACCAGAAATCGCTTGACAAGGAGTGGGAGACTATCGACAAGGAGGGATTCGGCCTATCCTGTGAAAGTATATGAGCATGAAGGTAAGAGTATATTCAAGCGTTACGGCATTTCTGTCCCAAACGGACAGCTAGTAACCACATCAGCGGAAGCAGCGACGGCGGCGCGCACCCTGCGCTGCCCGGTAATGGTCAAGGCCCAGATCCTCTCCGGCGGCCGCGGGAAAGCTGGCGCGGTGGTTCAAGCGGACAGTCCCGAAGAAGCTGAGTCTCAAGCCGCCCGCCTTCTGGGCATCATGATACATGATCTGCCGGTCGATAAGCTGCTCATCGAGGAGCAAGTCCCCCATCGGTTCGAGTTCTATCTTTCTCTCTACCTCGACCCGAGCACTGAGATGCTGTGGCTGCTTTTCAGTCCCCGGGGTGGTGTTGACGTGGAAAGCGCCGCCGATGACCAGATGTTGAAGCTTCCTGTATCGACTAGAGTTGGGATCGAAAAAGCCCCGCTTCTCTCTTTCGCACAACAGCGGGGACTCGGCGCAACCATTGGTTGTCGGCTCTTGGAACTGGCGACCATCTTGTACCACTGCGTCCGCGAGCGAGACCTTCTCCTGGCGGAGATCAATCCCCTTCTGTGCACAGAAGCTGGTCAGTTCATCGCAGCAGACGCACGGGGCGAAATCGACGACAATGCAATCTTCCGAAGCGACTTCCGCGCGGATGATGCAGCAACAAAGAGAGAAAGGACTGATATGGAAAGGCGCGCTGCCATACTCGGACTGAACGGTTTCGTTGAATTAAAAGGTGAAATCGGAATTCTGGCTAGTGGCGCTGGCCTTGGTATGAGTACCATGGACCTCTTGAGTGACATTGGATTGAGCCCGGCCAACTTTCTTGAAACCGGCGGCCGCATCACGGCGGAACTCGTGCGCGGAGCGGTTGAACTAGTGCTCGATCAGCCAGGGCTCAAGGGAATACTTGTCAACCTTTATGGCGGGATCAACCCCATGGTGGAAGCGGCTCACGGACTGATTAGAGGCGCAGCCACCCGTGCTCCTACGATACCGATCGTTGTCAAGCTATTCGGGAATGAGCAGGAAGAGGCGTGGTCACTTCTCGAAGCTGCGGGGATCCCGACAGTTCACGACATCGAGACGGTGACCGCCGTTAATAAGCTACACACACTGCTAGAGGCCGGATCATGAGTATTCTGCTTACTTCCCGGACAAGAGCAATCGTCCAAGGCGGCACTGGTCGTATCGGCGCTCGCCAGACCAAGTGGATGCTTGAGGCCGGAACGCATCTCGTCGGCGCGGTCACGCCAGGCAAAGGGGGCACGTCAGTGCACAGCCTGCCGGTGTTCGACACGGTGGAGGAAGCCATCCACCGCACCGACGCCAACGCCAGCATTTCGTTCGTTCCTGCTCCTTATGTGAAAGTCGCCGCTTTGGAAGCTGTAACTGCGGGCATCCGTCTCCTCGTAGTAATCGCGGAGCATGTGCCCATTTACGATGCGTTGGAGCTCCGCGAGACCTGTGAGGAGGTTGGCGCTGTAATGATCGGGCCAAACACGCCAGGAATCATCACTCCTGGGATCGGCAAGCTCGGCATCATGCCAGCAAACCTCTTCTCGTCCGGAGGCGTTGGAATGATCTCCCGCAGCGGCACTCTGTCCTATGAAATAGCGGGAATCCTACAGAAGTCTGGAATAGGCGTTACAACAATGGTGGGCATCGGTGGAGACCCCATCGTCGGCACAGACATGACTCGACTCCTGGACTTTTTCACGTCTGATCCTGAAACGAACGCGCTGGTTGTCATCGGCGAGATCGGCGGGACGCAAGAGGAACGGCTAGCCGCTGCACTCGACGACTGCCAGCTTCCCGTATGCGCCTACATTGCGGGACGCACCGCCCCGGCTGGGAAGCGAATGGGTCATGCCGGTGCACTCATGCGCGGCAAGGATGGTTCAGCGGCCTCCAAGGTGAAGGCGCTCACGGATGCTGGAGCACTGGTTGCGTCCGCGCCTGGAGATATCCCTTCTCTATTGCTGCATCTCGCCATCCCAGCCGATCGGCTCGGCAAGTTCTCGAGGAGTGAAAGTGACGGGGCATAGCGTTGGACTTCACCTTCGTGCTACGATGGAAGCTATTGCAGCGGCCGATTTACTAACACAAGGAGTCGATGAGTGGGCGCCCGTGGGATACTCCGGTGTCGGCTCACCCGGAGGAGAATCCGATACCCTACCCAACCAGAGACCTATAAGTCAGGCGCCGCCAACGATGCGGAAGTAGGCGCCTCTAGATTGGCTAGCGAGATGTTACCAGCATAAGCGCTGGTGATGACGCTCTCCTCCTCTTCGCTGTCTGATCTGTCTCGCCACTTTGATGTCAAAGCGACGGTGCGGTGCAGCTTGCCACTTGTCTCCTCGGTGCCCCAACACAGTACTAGGCATCATAGGGCGGGCCACTTGTGCGTGGGCATCGCGTCTACAACAACCACGCCGGCCACCGTTCTATTACGTCTCTTGTGAGACGGTTGAAGTTACCAGCACTGGCGATGAATCGAAGCTCCTTCAACAACTGGATCGGTTCGAAGAAGCCTGGACTCGGCACAGAGTGATACGGTGCAGACCTGACAAGGAGACGAAACGTGATACTCATTTGTTGACCCTACCACAAATGGGCTGTGCCCTCTCGCGAAACCCAGGGCCTTGATACCCGAGGGGATACGGAGACGCGGCGGTCGACATCCCGCCATCAGCGCGTTCAATGTCAGGCCGGTATACTCCACTTGAGCCAGGGCCCGCCCTCTGTATCGTCCTATCGATTTGAACTACCCCGGGATTGCGGGAGAGTGGAATTCTTGAGAGGATGGAGTCATGACAACGACAAAGAGGTACTCTCCAGAGGTGCGGGAACGGGCGGTACGGATGGTGTTGGAGAACGAGCGTGAGTATGAATCTCAATGGAGGGCGATCGTTTCGATTGCAAGCAAGATCGGCTGTTCCGCTGAGCCGTTGCGGACGTGGGTACGACAAACCGAGGTCGACACGGGTCAGCGAGGCGGACTGACGAGCGATGAGCGGGCTCGAATGAAGAGCTAGAGAATCGAGAGCTACTACGAGCGAACGAGATACTTCGCAAGGCGTAGGCGTTTTTCGTCCAGGCGGAGCTCGGCCGGAGACCGAAGCGATGACCTCGTTCATCGACGAACATCGAGAGTCGTACAGGGTCGAGCCGATCTGCGCGATGCTGCCAATCGCTCCGCAGACTTACTACGAGCAGAAAGCCCGTCAAGCAGATCTCTCGCGACTGCTAGAGCGCGTCCGGCGTGATGCGGTGCTGTGCGAAGAGATCCATCGGGTATGGCACGAGAACCGAGAAGTCTACGTCACACGCGAGGTGTGGAAGGAGTTGCGGGAGGACAAGGCTTCCCAGACTTGTTGATAGAAGCAAATGGCCCGAGAAACGCAACACAGCTTCCTTCTCGAAGTGATTCCGCAATCACGTTGAGGTGCGTTCTCCATGCCGTTGCCATGTTCTCAGCCCGTAAAAGACTCTTACTTCTATTCTATCCAATCTCTACTGGCGTGCCAAGCCAGCAATCGTGCCGCTCGACTCATA
>CAZBSW010000137.1:0-5967 GCA_964494835.1 uncultured Thermotogae bacterium | reverse complement strand
CTCATATGCAGGTAAACGACGTCCCCGTCGGGAATGAAAGAGGCATCGATCACCGGTTCGGTTGAACGAAGGATCGGCTCTACTGCAGATCCCGACTGCACGCCCGCTAGACTCAGCTGCCAGACGACCGGCTCACCCCAATCACCGATCTCGGTCTCAATAAACAGAATCTCCTCTCCATCCGCCGACCAATCGACCACTCCAGCAGGCCCGGAAGAGATCACATTCTCGAGGCGTGTGTCGCCGTTGTCGCTCAGTAGAGTGAGGATGGCATTTTCGGGTAACAGGTCATATGCCCCTGTCTCAGAGAGGAACAAGGCGATGGTCCCGTCTGGACCGACAGCCGGCTGATTGAAGGAAAATCCGCAACCACCTACCAACAAAGCCACCAGGACTAGTAGACCGTATCTTTTCATGATCTCCAGTCTATGACATAACAGCAACAACCCACAAAAAGGGGACAGGCTAGTTTTTCCTTCGGTTGAAACATATGACCGAACACAGGAGCAGATGCAGATTAAAAACTAGCCTGTCCCCTTTTGCTTGCATGTCGCTCTAGACGGGGTAAACTATGTCTTCCGTACCAGCCAGTTGTCAGCGGTTCGCGTGCCTTTCCTTCCAATAGGTTACCAGCGAGTCCAAGGAGCGGGTGCTTCGGCACCCTCCGGCTGTTTTGTCTGACTCAATGCGGCTGGATAATCGGGATGTTACGGAGGACGGAGGACGCATGATGGAGATATTAGATATAGAAAAGGTTAGAAACATAGGAGTAATGGCTCACATCGACGCCGGCAAGACGACGGTGACGGAGAGAATCCTGTTCTTCACTGGCAAGAGCCACAAGCTCGGCGAGGTGCACGACGGCGAAGCGACGATGGATTGGATGATCCAGGAGCAGGAGAGGGGGATCACAATCACGTCCGCCGCCACAACGGCGTATTGGAAGGGGCATCGGATCAACATTATCGATACCCCTGGACACGTCGATTTCACCGCCGAGGTAGAACGCAGCCTGCGCGTGCTCGACGGCGCAGTGGCGCTGTTCTGCGCGGTCGGCGGCGTGCAGCCACAATCGGAGACGGTTTGGCGCCAGGCCGAGAAATACAACGTGCCACGAATCGCGTTTATCAACAAGTTGGATCGCACCGGCGCCGATTTCGCCGGTGTGGTTGAGGAGATCCGCCAGGAACTGGGAGCGAATGCCGTACCCGTCGTCATTCCAATCGGCGCGGAGGCTGACTTCAAGGGAATTATCGACCTCGTCGATATGAAGGCGATCTACTATGACGAATCTTCCAAGGGCGCGATCATTCGGGAAGAGTCAATTCCTTCGGAGTTGCTTTCGCAGGCACGCGCCGCACGTGAGTTGATGATCGAGCGGATCAGCGAACAAGATGACACCTTGATGGCGAAGTTCCTCGACGAAGAAACGCCCGAGCGTGCGGACATCGTGCGTGCGATTCGGCAGGCCACGATCGAAGGAAGGTTCATCCCGGTCCTGTGCGGTGCCGCGTTCAAGAACAAAGGAGTGCAGCGCCTGCTTGACGCAATCGTCGATTACCTCCCGTCACCGAGCGATCTGCCGCCTACAATCGGCACCTGCCGCAAGGAAAACGAGCAGATTCTGCGCAACCCCAGTGACGACGCACCGCTTGCCGCACTGGCATTCAAGGTGCAGGCGGACAAGCACATGGGCAAACTCACCTATGTACGAGTCTATTCGGGGATTCTCCGGGTAGGGGAAACAGTACAAAACTCCACTCGTGACAAGAAACAGCGCGTTGGCCGGTTGTTCGAAATGCACGCCAATCGCCGGCAGGCGGTGGAGGACCTTCGTACCGGTGACGTCGCCGCCGTTGTGGGACTCGCCGACACGCGTACCGGTGACACAATCTGCAGCGTTGAACATCCGATCATCTTGGAGACGATCGAGTTTCCAGCACCGGTGATCGGCGTGGCGGTGGAGCCGAAGACACGCGATGATAGGGACAAACTGGCCAAGGCGCTCGCCCGCCTCGCGGAGGAGGACCCCACCTTTACCGTCCGCTCCAATGATGAAACGGGTGAATTGGTCATCTCGGGGATGGGGGAGCTGCACTTGGAGATCATCCTTGATCGTCTCCGCCGTGAATTCAGTGTGGAGGTCAACTCCGGGCGTCCGCAAGTGGCGTACCGGGAGACGATTCTTAGCGTCGTTGACCATGAATACCGGCACGTCAAACAGACCGGAGGCCGGGGTCAGTATGCGCACATGGTATTCCGAGTCGAGCCGAACGATCCGGGGGCGGGGTTCCAGTTTGAGGACGAGATTTCGGGCGGCAAGATCAGCCGCGAATACCTGCGGGCGATCGAACGCGGGATTCTGGACGCGATGTCGGAGGGACCGTACGCTGGCTTCCCGATGGTCGATTTGAAGGTCGTGATCTACGACGGCTCCATGCACGAGGTCGACTCGTCTGAGGCGGCGTTTCGTACCTGTGGTGCAGTGGGGTTCCGCGAAGCGTGCAAGAAGGCCGGACTCTCGCTGCTAGAGCCCTTGATGAGCGTCGAGGTGACCTGTCCCGAGACATACACCGGTGCAGTGACAGGGAGTCTGGCAAGCAAGCGTGGCAAGATACTCTCCATGAGCGCAAAGGCGAACACAGCTACCATCGTGGCGCATGTACCGCTCTCCGAGATGTTCGGCTACGCCTCGGAACTGCGAAACATCACGAGCGGCCGCGGCAGTTTCACCATGCACTTCGAGCACTACGAGACTGTACCTTATTCATTGGCAGAGGATATCGTGACCGCTCGACGAGAGGCGGAGGGGAATAAGTAGAAATCGCACTCCGCTCTTCTGGAAGCCCAACAAGCTTTTACTGCGTACAATGAAGCGATAAAGGAGGTAGCACATGCTCGATAACCCCATTTTGCAGACGCTGCGAGGTCACCGTTCCATCCGCCGATACAAGCCCGAGGCGCCGTCGGAAGAGACGGTGGCCACGATCGTTCGTGCCGGGCAGCAGGCGCCGTTCGCCGGACAGTTTGGCAGCGTTCTGCTGTCGCGCAAGTGTGAGAAGAACCCGTTCTCGGCGCCGCTTCTGTTCACGGTGTGTGCCGATCTACACCGTATAGAGCGGATAATGAAGAAGCGCGATTGGCTCTGGGTAATGAATGACATGTTCAGCCTGCTCTTCGCCGTGCAGGATGCCACATATATGGCCGAGAACATGGTAATCGCGGCAGAGTCGCTCGGACTGGGAAGCTGCTTCCTCGGCGACACCCCCTATCAGGCCGAGAGGATCGCGCGTGACTACAAACTCCCCGACCGTGTATTCCCGTTGGTGCAACTTGCGATGGGGTATCCGGATGAGGATCCGCCGGTGCGCCCGCGCTACCCTCTTTCGTTCACGTTATTCGAGGATGAGTATCCGTCTTTTAGTGATGAGGACGTACAGGCAGCGATGGAAGCAATGGACGATGGTTACCTCGCCCAGGAGTACTATGTGCGCGCCAACTACAAGATCCCGCTCGAGCATGGACGGAAGGAGACGTTCACGTTCGCCGACTACGGTTGGACAGAACACATGTGCCGCAAATGGGGTCAGTGGTTTCCGGAATCAACCGCGCTTATGGAGCAGTTTGAGAAACGCGGTTTTCACCTCACGCTGCCACAGACTGATGACTAGCGAGAGAGGAGAAGATGAGCGATCCTCGTGCGAAGATCGTGTTGCGCCGCGTCCACCCGGCTGACAGGGAACGGATAATAGAAATATCTTCCCAGATCTGGGACGGCGATGATTATGTGTCGGGCGTGTTTGACGATTGGCTTGCCGACGCGCACGGTGAAGTCACCGTGGCGCTGATCGAGGGAGAGATCGTCGGGTTCGCCCATCTGACCCAACTCCTCCCCGGCTACGCATGGCTTGAGGGGATACGGACCGACCCCGCCATGCGCAACAAAGGAGTGGCACGAGCGATTAACGACTATCTGATTACACAGGCAGGGCAAAGGGCGAATCGGATCGGTCTATCGACGTACATCGAGAACGAAGCATCGATACACATCGTCGAATCATCGGGTTTCGCACGGACGGCGTCGTTTGTCTACTTCGAGGTTCAATCTGACACCGCGGTACGTGGCGAGGGGCGATCTTCGGGACGCGCGGTGACAGTCGCTCGCGACGAGGCGATCGAGTTCGTCCGAGAGTCCGAATTCCTCGCCACAGCCAATGGATACCTGCCGCACGGGTGGAAGTTCTACCCGTTCGAGCGCGATCCGCAAACCGCATTGGGAAAGGACAGGGACCTGATAGGGATTAGGAAATCAGAGCGGCTCATCGCGCTTGCCAGTATCGCCCGGCTGCCGCAGCGTGATGGGAGATTCCAGCTCAATTTCATCGACGGCGTACCGGCGGCGGTGGACGAGTTGACGCGCCACGTCCTCCACTTGGCGCGCGACGTGGACACGATCGAGGTCATGGTGCCCAAGGATTCGGAGCGCGAAGCCGTGTGCCTGTCTATCTTCAAGCAGATTGGCTTCCAGGCGTGGAACGGCTTCCTACCGGATGTTTTTGTCTACGAAATGGTGGTCAAAGAAACGGCTTCTTAGTGATGAGATACCGGATCACGATCGATGACGTCATCATCCATACGAACACCGTTGGCATCTGTCGCGTTATCCCCCATACTCCCTAAGGGGGTGATGTATGAACGCGATAATAACCGCCAAGGCAGTCGCCGCCGCCGCACGCTGTCCGTGGCATGATACTGGCAAGACCGGGGCATCCAGTATCGCCGTCCTGACGTTCAACTGGGCAATCGTCACACGGCTCACCGAACTCTGCACACTCGAGCAGGCAGGATGGGTCGACCCACAACTCCATCCGTATGCGCCTGTGCAGATCGTTAAACGGGGACAATACCGCGACCTCGGAATAACCGTCATCGTACCGCCGATGGGTGCCTCTCCCGTTTCTTGTGTTATCGAAGATCTCGTCGCCTGCGGTATCAAGGCGGTGTTTCTCCTCTGCGCCGCCTGGTCGTTGGGGCCGCCAGTCCGGTTCGGGGAACTGATGGTACCGTCGTTTTCGATGGGACCCGATGGTACGTCGATCCACTATGGGAACACACAAGGCCGTGTCGACGCCGACGCCGGAGTCGTCGACAGCCTGTCCAGGGCTATCGGGGATCTGGGTGCGGTCGGTCATGTAGGCGGGAACGCAACCTGCGAGGCCCTCTACCGGATCACACCACAGATGGTAGATGAGTTTCGCCGTCAGGGGTGCCTGTGCATGGAAAACGGCGAAGCGAACACTCTCCTTTCGATCGGGAAGGCTCTGGGCATCGTCACCGGAGTCCTGTTCCAACCCTACATCGACCTCTCCGTCGGCTGGAACCCATCGCGCCTCGATGCAAGATACGACGAAGCATGCCGCCTGCAAGCAGAGGTTGTGCTCGCCGCCGCCCTAGAACTCCGCCATGAAGGCCGGTTCGAAAGGAGCTAACAGCGGTTTTCTTTCGCCGCGACGCACATCGGTGGAGCAAACCGGCGGCGCGGTGGTATCACGGCAGGAGGCGAGCGATCTCTTTCTTGACCAAATCGATATCGGCTGGGAGGTCGACCGGCGGATTGACATGGCGGGAATCGACGTCGGAGAACCGCTGCTCGTGGTAGCCGGCCTTGAAGTCGGTGAACTTCAACCCGTGTGCGGTGGAGACGACGACAACGCGCTGATCGGGCGTGATCGCCCCACGGGATGTGAGCTTCTCCAGCGCGGCGAGCGCCACGCCGGTTTGAGGATCGACGTAGAGGCCAACCCGATCGGCGCACGCAGCTGCGTTCGCTAACTCATCCTCACTTGCTTGCTCTACGATTCCGTCGAACGCTCGCAACGTCTTCACCGCCCGCTCGAAACTCACTGGAGAGCCGATTTGGATCGCGGTAGCGAGCGTATTGCGCGCAGCAACGGGGCGGTAGTAGAG
>CAZBSW010000136.1:0-5995 GCA_964494835.1 uncultured Thermotogae bacterium | reverse complement strand
GATCGAAGTAGCCAGCGCTGTCCAATGGGGTGGTGTCGCGATCGGAGTGGAAATAGAAGAACTCGATCTCCGGGCCGACATACAGAGAGAATCCGAGCTCGTCCGCTTCGGCAAGCGCACGCTTGAGCGCCCAGCGGGGATCCCCTGGGTAAGGGCTTCCGTCCGGCTCGAGAACGTCGCAGATGAGACGGGCGACATTCCCCCAGGGAAGGACGGCAAAAGACTTCGTGTCCGGTTTGATGAGCATGTCGCTCTCATCGATACGCGCAAAGCCGTGGATCGATGAGCCATCGAATCCGATACCTTCGTGGAGGGCCTCCTCCAGTTCGGTTGTCGGGATTTCGACGCTCTTCGGGTTCCCCAACAGATCGGTGAACCAGAGCTGTATGAAGCGAATGCCCTGATCATTCACATCCTGCAGCACTCGCCGTCTCCCTTCTTCACCCATGGCAACCTCCTTCAAGCGTATCGATAGAGCAAGTATAAGCATCTTACCGTGTGAGTCACATGACAAGCTATCCGTGCTGGTCTCGTTGCCGACAGGGCCCATATAGCGGCACGAGCTCGGCCTCCTCAATCTTACCGGTCATGCCCTACATGAATACCGGAGCAACACTTGCCAAGGGCCGTCGTCTGTGATTGACATTCCGACCAACAGAATGAGTCGTATGTCCTTCTTTCTTGTCTAAAGTGCTGTAGAATGATTCGACGCTTGTGAGGAGCGACTTCAAGGTCCAAAGCGGGAGGGATGAAAGGCAACAGCCAGCGGAAGGTAATTCTCGAGGCAGCCATTGGGGCTGCCATTATTGCCGGGCTCTACGGGATGAGTCTGTACAGCTATCTGTTGTTCCATACCGCTGTCGAGTTATTCAGCATCTGCGTTGCAGTCAGTATCTTCATGATCGCCTGGAACACGCGATCCCTTCAACAAAACGGCTATTTGGCATTTGTCGGGGTCGTCTATCTGTTCATTGCCGGGATCGATCTCGTGCACACGCTCGCCTACCAGGGAATGTCCATCTTCACAGGCTACGGATCCAACCTCGCCACGCAGTTGTGGATCCAGGCCCGTTACCTCGAGGCATTGACCCTTCTCATAGCTCCCTCCTTCTTGCGGCGGCATCCGCGATCGCTCTACGAGTGGACGTTCGCCAGCTATGCAGTCGTCGTCTCCATCCTTCTCCTTACCATCTTCGTGTGGCACATCTTCCCGACCTGCTATATCGAGGGCGTGGGCCTGACCGCGTTCAAGAAGATAAGCGAGTACGTGATTTCCCTTATCCTCTTGGGATCAATGGCCCGTCTCTACCGAAATCGAGAGCTGTTCGACACCCGTGTCATGGGGTGGCTGGCCGCCTCGATCGGCCTTACCATCGGGTCGGAGATCTTCTTCACCTTCTACGTGAGTGTATACGGCCTTTCTAACCTGATCGGGCACATATTCAAGCTGGCTTCGTTCTACTTTATCTACAGAGCAATAATCGAAACCGGCCTGCGAAATCCGTATGCGCTTCTGCTCCGCGACCTGAAGCAAAGCGAGAAGGCACTTTCTGTTATGAACCAGGAGTTGGAGCAACGCGTGTGCGAACGCACGGCGGATCTCGCGACGGCGAACGAGCAGCTGCGGCATGAGATTGAAGAGCGGCACCGGATCGAAGAGAGGATCCGCCGATTGAACCTTGTCCTGCGTGCAATTCGTAACGTGAACCAGCTGATCGTGCGTGAGAAGGACCGCGGTCGACTCCTGGACCAGGCCTGCTCGTCGCTAGTCAATACCAGAGGCTACAGGGCGTCCTGGATCGTTCTAACCGATGAGGAACGGCGGTTGATTAATTCGGCGCAGCGAGGACTGGGCGATTCCTTTACTCGATTCCTCGTGAAGCTGACCGGCGGAGACATTCCACCGTGTCATCACCATGCTTGGGAGCAACCGGGGGTGTTCTCGATCAAGGAGCCCACTACGGATTGCTCAACGTGCGTCTTGCAGGTGTGTGCGGGCAGTTCCGAGCGAATGGTTATCCGGCTGGAAAGCGGCGGACATCGCTACGGTCTTCTAGGGGTGTCATTGGCCGGCGAACTGACCGCGGATCAGGAGGAAGAAGGGCTTTTCGCAGAGATGGCCGGTGACATTGCCTACGCCCTGAGGAATATGGAACTCGAAACTGCAAGACACCAGGCCGTCGCTGCTCTTCGCCAGTCATTGCAAGGTACGATCGAGGCAATCGCGGCGACGGCTGAGAGCCGTGACCCTTACACGGCCGGTCATCAGGAGAGGGTTGCGCTCCTGGCTGTTGCGATTGGTGAAAGGATAGGTCTATCCAACGAGCGTCTGGAGGCCCTTCGTGTCGCAAGCCTTCTTCATGACATCGGAAAAATCGCCATCCCAGCTGAGATCTTGGCCAAGCCGGCACGATTGACATCGGCTGAGATACAGCTCATACGCAGTCACCCTGAGAGCGCCTACGAGATCCTGAAGAGCGTCCCGTTCCCATGGCCGATCGCCGAGTTCATCCTCCAGCACCATGAACGACTGGATGGATCCGGCTACCCTAAAGGGCTGACAAGCGACAAGATCGTTTTGGAGGCACGCATCATTGCTGTAGCCGATGTCGTTGAAGCGATGTCAAGCCACCGCCCCTATCGTCCCGCCGTCGGGATTAAGATGGCCCTGGAAGAGATTGAGAAAAACAGCGGAATGCTTTACGCCCCAGAGGTTGTGCAGGCATGTAGGGAGCTCTTCCGCGAAGGCAAATTCACCTTCACGGATTGATCCCCCTCGCACCACCGGATCCACAATCCCCCACTGTTCGTTGCCTGTATCATATGAGTTGCTTAAGGTATTGATACATCGCCACCTACTCCAACAAGGTTACCGTCAAGGTGTCGAAGAAGGTACGAACATCCTTGGAGATGAAGGAGATCAGGTCGCACGTGTTTGCGCACAATCGGGCTGCACGTACCCTCTAACTCAGCGTTGCCTGCTCGGGGGCCAAGACGATGCTAAAGGGGATTCGATGGGCGAGCATAGCACCTGATTCCTGCCGTCACAGTGGGCACAGCAACAGATAATCACAAGGAAGCTCTTTTCTCTTCCTTTCACGCGGTTCCTTTATCCGTTACAATTCCGCGCGAACATGACACCAAATCGACAATCGTTGGGTGGAGCAGACCTGCGCAGCAGATTCCTGACCGAGACGTTTCCGTCTTTGGCTCCCGACGAGATTGAGAAACTGACTGCAATCTCGCTTGAGATTCATTACGATGAGAACGAACTAATCGCTCAGGAAGGTTCATACGCGGCGGGGATCTACATCGTCAGCAGCGGCTTGGTGAGCATCGGCAAGTACGCAAGTAAAGGTTGGGAGAAACGCTGTTTGCGCTTCCTGGCCGTGGGCGAGATGTACGGTCTTGAAGCAGTGTTCCTTGGGCGCGAGCCGATCAACGTTCAGTACGCCAAGGCACTTGTGGAATCAACCGTGGTATTCTTCGAACGTTCGAATATCCTGGCGTTCACTAAGGATCACCCGCGATTGTTCATCGATCTGTGTCGCTGGCTTGCTCGCGAGGTAATCATGCTCGAGTTCAAGCTGAGCCGCGAAGCGGTCGAGTCAATAGATCGCAATCTCGCACTTCTCCTATCTGCGCTCGCCAACAAGTACGGCAGTCAACGCAAAGACGGTCTTGTACTCGACCTGCCGATCTCACGCCAGACCATGGCCGAGATGATCGGCGTCTCCGTGGAAACCCTTATGCGTGGCCTAAAGCGATTCCGTGAGCGTAATCTGATCGCGACTTCGCACAGCGAGATTCGGATCAAGGACATGGAAGGGTTGATGACGCGCGCACGCGTCACACAGTTCTATCTCTCGATCATGGAGGAGACTCTGTAGCGCGCAGGCTGCCGCGGCTTCAAATCGCGTCCGATCTCCTCTATGTCCACCACCAGGCACGATGCTTTCTCTCGTATGTTGAGTGCTCGCAGCCCTCGTGTGATACGACTGGTGGCGACCCCAAGCATGCCTGCGAGGGCTCTGCGATCGATCTCCACCGGGAGGGTCACTCTCACAACTTCAGGCAGCCATGCTTCTGCCAGGCAAAGGAGAAGAAAACGTAGTCGTTCAGTCACTGGCGCGAAGCGCAAGCTTGCCGCGTCCCGCGAGCGATACAGGCGTCCAACGATGTATCCCTCTATCTGCTTATCGAGTAACTGATCATTCTCACAGACCGTTTCGAGTTCCTCCCGCTCAATGAACGACAGGCGAGTCTCAGTGATCGCACGCGACGACGATGCGTAGAGTTCCTGTTCCCATGGAAGGAGAGGTTCCAAACCGAGGAGTTCGCCTGAACCGAGCACCTCAACCACAGTGCTTTCCCAGTTGTCTAACTGACAGACGGGACTTGCCTCTTGTACCAGGCCTTCTTGTACAAAGTACACACCAGCGGCATAACTTCCGATTTGCGTGATCAGTTCTCCGGAGGCATATCGCACATGCAGCGGATGGTGCGCTGCGAATATGTCATCAAGTACTGGTCTATCTTCGGTATGACCTCTTGTCGTTTGCATGTCCGTCGATTCAACTGTACGCCACTCGGCCCTTTGCAGCAATGGAACAAGACAATGCCCCGATATGCGGCTGGATGCCGCGGATGCCGGCTACGTCGTCTTGGCGAATGTCATTTGACAGATTGCGGATTGTCTGTCTCCGGATCTACTTGCGCCGTTATGCTCCCCCAAGAGTGGCAACCGACACGCATACAGCAACGCCGGTGGCTCGTTTTCGCGAGCGATTGGCCGGTCGACGGTTGCAAGACGCAAATCACGTTCCTGTCTCATTCCATGGCAAGAATATAGAAGCCGATCTACGCTCTTTGTGACAGGAGGTGACCGCCAGATGGCGATTCACGATACAGTAAGAGTCCCCCAACAGATAAGTGTGGAACAGATCAACCCCTACGAGATGATGCTAGATCAGCTCGATCTCGTACAGCCGTACACCAAGTTGTCCGCAGATGTGTGGGAAGTGCTTCGGCGTCCAGAACGCGCACTCGAGGTAAGCATACCGATTGTGCTCGACGACGGCAGGATTCAGGTATTCACCGGCTATCGCGTGCAGTACAGCTCGGCTCGCGGGCCGTGCAAGGGCGGGATCCGATTCCATCCCGGTGTAACCCTTGACGAAGTGAAAGCACTTGCGGGGTGGATGACGTGGAAGTGCGCCGTCGTTAACATCCCCTACGGAGGAGGAAAGGGCGGGGTAGCATGCGATCCTACCGGTCTGAGTAGCCGAGAGCTGGAGAGATTGACCCGTCGCTATACTACGATGATCTATCCGCTGATCGGGGTACGACGCGACATTCCCGCCCCTGACGTAAACACGAACGCTGAGATCATGAATTGGATCGTGGACACCGCCGCCCTGTTATCCGGGGAGGCAGTTCCTGGAATTGTCACTGGCAAATCGATCGAACTCGGAGGCGCCGTCGGCAGGCGCGAGGCAACCGGCCTAGGCGTGACATTCATTACACTCGGCATTCTGCGACGGTTGGGAATCAACATCGATGGCGCTCGTGTGGTCATTCAAGGATTTGGAAATGTCGGGGCCGTTGCGGCGCAATTCCTCGCCGCGCACGGAGCGAGAATCATCGCCGTCAGTGACGTATCTTGCGGTATCTATTCGCCAACCGGTCTTGATATCCCGGGCATTGTCTCATACGTACAGGATTCTCCTGGGCATTTGCTTGCCGGCTACGATGCGACGGGAACAGAACCATTAACAAACGACGAGCTGCTAGCCGTGGATGCGGACGTGCTCATTCCAGCCGCACTGGAAGGCCAGATAACGGTGCACAACGCAACGAATGTGTGCGCGCGGGTAATTGTGGAGGGGGCAAACGGCCCCACAACACCGGAGGCGGATCTCATTCTCAGTGAAAAAGGAACCGTCATCGTTCCCGACATCCTTGCCAACGCGGGAGGTGTGGTGTGCTCATATTT
>CAZBSW010000135.1:0-6014 GCA_964494835.1 uncultured Thermotogae bacterium | reverse complement strand
CGGATGATCGTGCAGTTGTGAAGGCCAAGATGCTCTTGAAGCTCGGCAAGCTTGTACCCGTACAAGCGTATCGCCAAGTCCTCCAGGAAGTCACGCCGGTCCCCACCCTCAATAAAGTTGTCCCGCCTCGTGTTGCCACGTGAGGTGACATGGTGGATGGCGCACTCGTATTCGATCCCTGGCAGTCGAGCCGTATCAGCGCGATAGTGGAGTGGAACGGACATCAAAAGACAAGGTTTGACCCCGTGCCCTGACATTGCTGTAACGTAAGGAGGATGCCGAGGCCCTGTACGAATGCATTCGAGACGACACCCCCGACGAGGACTAGGCGACCGAAAGGACTGCCGCACCCTTCACAGTTCCGTCGCGAATCGCTGCGAGAGCCTCGTTCGCCTGCTCGAGCTCGAAGCTCGTGACGTCAGTCTGGATTGGAATCTTTGACGCTGTCTCCATGAACCGCTCTCCATCTTCACGCGTGAGGTTCGCAACGGAGCGGAGAACCCGCTCATGCCAGAGATGGCGATAGGGAAACGAAGGCACGTCGCTCATATGGATGCCGGCGCAGACAACGAGGCCAGCTCGGTCGACCGACTTGAGGGCCTCGACGACGAGATCGCCGACGGGGGCAAACAGGATCGCCGCGTCGAGAGGCTCCGGCGGTCGCTGCGTAGAGTCGCCGGCCCAGACCGCGCCGAGGCTTCTCGCGTATTCCTGTTTCTCCGTATCTGCAGGTCGCGTGAACGCGAAGACATCTCGGCCTTCAGCTCGAGCGACCTGTGCCAAGATGTGCGCCGCTGCTCCGAAGCCGTAGAGTCCGATCCGTCTGGCCTCTGCAACCATCCGATATGCGCGATACCCGATCAGTCCAGCACAGAGGAGGGGCGCCGCGTGTAGATCGTCGTAGGAGTCGGGTAAGTGAAACGTGTAGCGTGCTTCGGCCGCGGTCAACTCGGCGAACCCACCGAAGAGCTTGTAGCCGGTGAACCGTGCGCTCTCACAGAGATTCTCGCGGCCTTGCGCGCAGTACCCGCAGGTTCCGTCGGTCCATCCAAGCCAAGGGATCCCAACACGATCGCCCACCGAGAACCCCTCGACCTTCTCGCCGTACGCCTCAATGCGGCCGACGATCTCATGGCCGAGGATCAACGGGAGCTTCGGGTTTGTGAGATCGCCGTCGACGATGTGCAGGTCCGTTCGGCACACGCCACAAGCGGTGACGCGGAGGAGGATCTCCGAGGGTCTCGGGCGCGGCTTGGGGACCTCACGAAGAGCCAAAGGCGTCCTCGGACGAACCAGAATCATCGCTCTCATGCTTTCACGCGCTCGGTCCATACATTCCTTTCGCACTACGAGGTCTCTCTAGCCCCTTGATGTCGCTGACCGCCAGTCAGGCGTCCAAGTCAGCGAACTCGCGGTTGATGACATCTGCGGCGATCATGAAGTCGAGTCCGAGGAGAAGGCACATGCCGAGCTTGTGACGGATGGCCTCTCCGCGGCAACAGGTTGTGCCCCCGGAAAGCGAGCAGGCATTAAAGCGCACCACACGCACCGCCGTGACCAGTATTGCCCAGACAATGACTGCTCCGCCAAAGGCTGCGATCGTCAGCGAAATGTAGTCGATAAGGATCATGGAACACCTCGCTTCAGTATAGGCAACCCGCTAGACACATCACAATCAAAAGGGGCACCGCATGTGGGTTAAGGGACTAGAAAGCCCATGAGCTGGGCGGTTCGGCGCCTGGAGGACAAATGTAGAACACGTTTGTGCGTTGCTCCCCGGTGATCGATGTCCAATCACGGAGTGCCGAGACCTCAAGAGCCGACTTGAGCAGCAGGCTTCCGTCTCCTGGATTCCTTGCTCGACTGAGGCTAGATGATCGTCTCCGCGCTCTGAATGAGATCCTCAACTCTCTTGAAGAGCTTCCCGACGTGAATTCCATCTACCAGCGCGTGGTGCGCTTGGACATTGAGCGGCATGACGAGCTTGTTCCCCTGCTCTTCGAATCGCCCCCACGCAATACGGGGCACGGAATCCATCGGATCGGGACCGACCGGGTGAAACATACCGGAGAAGGAGAACCAAGGAAGAGTTGTGCAGTAGAGCAGATCATCACGTGGTACTCCGTCACGCATGAAGGACGAAGGCAGCAGCGACTCTGCCCGACGACCCAGCTCCATCATCTCCGACGCTTCGTGCGCGAAACGATCGAAGGAATCGTAGTACGTCAGCAAGCTGAACCGGAAGACATCTCCCTCGCACAGAATGGGCACACCAGGATGTACGGCCTCGTGCTCGATAGGGGCGCGTTCACGGATCCTCTGGCGGAACTCAGGAACGCCGTTGGCAGCTCGAGTAATCACGTAGAGGAGTCCGGTAGTGAACGAAACGTCGCGCTTCTTGAGGGCCTTCCGCAGAGGCGCTACGTCGACCGACGATGTGATGCTGAAAAACGGAACGGGATACCGCTTGAAGAATTCGTAGTGCTCGCGCCGGGACCAGCCCTCAAGGCCTATGACCCGTGGTTGACTTCGCATGTTGCACACCTCCAAGCAACGGAAGCTTCTTGCGCGCGGATCCGAAGCCAGAGTAGTAGCGATGAGAGCCCGCGTCAACTGCGAAGGCGGTGCCGGGCTTTGCCCAGAAGGAACTGCGCACAAGCCACAGATCATACGCAATACGTGTCTGCATACGGGAAGTCGGAACGATCCGGCAGGCAAGATCCCCAGATGGAGACGAGGTGTCGGAGTCTGGGAGACTGAATGTAGAAGGCGTTCGTCGGTGGTGGCATCGTCTGACCGCTCTTCCGTTCTTCGGGCGGTCGCTCATGGAAGCACAGCCCTGCCCAAGGCTCTCCCCCCATGGGCTGAGAAACTGGATCTGGCGTCTGGGACGAGTAGGGCTATTCACCCAAGAGGTCCTTCGTGCGGTGAGATCCGAGGGAGACCTCGATCACGTGGGCAGGGCAAGTCCGCGGTTCTGCTCTCGTGCTCGATCCACCAACACCTTACTCACGGCAACGTCCTCAACCGCGATCCCCAGATTGCAGGCGAAGGTCTTCTGCGTGTCCGTTTGACGTCCCGCAGCGCTCCCGGCAACGAGCGCTGCCAACTCCACATGGATCGGCGGCACATTGGGGAGATAGCCTTCTCTCTGGTGCGAGGCCAATTGCACAAGATCATCCGTGCAGCTGAGATCCATCTCCCGCAATGCATCGCCGTGCCAATACGAGCCATAGTCGATGGATACGGCGCACGCGCCCGGCTTGAGCCAGCCCGCCTGAATCGTCTCATGTGGCGGATTCGTGATCGGTCCTGCCGATACAACCACATCGGATACCTCAACGAGCCTTCGCGCAGACGTCTCGATTTCGATCTCCAGACCCAGTTCTGCCGACAGTTCATCTGCCAGATGGGACGCAGCGACCTCGGACGGATCGAGTGCTACCACGCGCTGGATCGGGAACGCGTCGACGAACGCGCGAATGTGACTTCGTCCCTGCTCACCACACCCAAGGACTCCGAGCGTTTCGGCATCGTCTCTGGCGAGGTGGAGCGCCGCCAACACCGATGCCGCTGCCGTTCGTGTCGTTGTGATCGGCGCCGCATCGAGGATGGCGTAGGGAACGCCGGTTTCCGGATCGTTGAGTACCACAAGTCCGCTCACTTGAGGCAATCCGAGAGCAGGATTCCCCGGATAGGCCGAGATCCATTTCACACCGACGGCGCCCATCGAGGGAATTGAAGCTGGCATCGCGTGCATGAGTGATTCCGGCTTGGGGTGGACGCCAAGCTTCGGCGGCATTTCCGTAGCGCCGTTCGCCTTCTGGAGGAACACCTCGCGCAACAGCGCAATGAGTTCACCCGGCGACGGCATGAGGGTTTCCACGTCGCGAGCCCTGAGGTAGAGGAGTTTGCGACCAGCCATGGCTCTACCCACCACTGCCAAGGCGAAACCCGTTCCGAAGAGGATCCTCGGGATCGATGACGAACGTGTGCATCCCCGTGATGTGTGCCGTTCCCCTGACTTCCGGCACGACGGCGGCGTGGGGACCGAACGTAGTTTTCTCGACAATACATCCTGTGAACGTTGTCCCCATCAGGCTTTCGACCGTTCGCCGTTCGCCGACGGCGATGCTTCCCCGAGCCGATAAGATCGCCATAAGCCCACTTACTCCCGTTCCGGTCGGGCTTCGATCGACTTCGCCATCCGCGAAGATGCAGACGTTGCGGACATCCGCCCCATCGGACTGCGGAGGCGCCATGAAGATGGTCCCGTACAAGAAGCCGAGATCCTCCTCAAACGGGTGACGGATTCTCCGGCTTTCCATCACGGCGTGCTTGATCCGCATGCCCACACGCACGAGTTGCCCACATTCCTCCGGAACACAGGCCAGACCAACCTGGTCGGCCCGAACGTACGCGTAGAAAGCACCGCCGAACGCAAGATCGTAGTGGATGGAGCCGAGTCCGGGGACCTCAACGGCTGCATCGAGATCCACAACGAAGGACGGGACATTGAGGAACCGGACGGCCTCAACACGATCCGCATTGAGCTCAGCAATGGCCTGGATCTGGCCGGCGGGGCTATCGATCCGAACGAGCGTCTCGACTCCGGTCGGTTCGATCAGACCTGTCTCAAGGGCCACCGTCGTCACAGCGATGACCCCGTGGCCGCACATCGTGCTCCATCCGGCGTTGTGCAAGAAAAGAACTCCGAAATCAGCATCCTTGGAAGCCGGCGGCGTTATCACACAGCCATACATGTCTGCATGCCCCCGGGGCTCCAACATCAGGGCCGTTCGAAGATGGTCGAAGGAGGCGCGCGCCGTACGTCTTCGCTCCAGGATTGTCGATCCCTCGAGTTCCGGGAATCCGGCGAGAATCACACGAAGCGGCTCTCCCTCTGTGTGCGCATCGATCGTCCGAATCTGCACCCAGCCGTCAGGCGGCCGCCATTCGAGTGCTCTTGAGGTCTTCATCACGTCTCCTCGCCATTCTCGATCGGTTCGCTGAGCATAGGAGCAAGTCTGGTTGTCCTAAGATCCCAATGCCGACGCTGAGATCTGAATGCGTGCGTTCTCGACAAGAGCGTCGTCATGTTGTTGCATTCCCGCAAGCGACACGGTGCTCCGAGGATAGGTCCGTGCAGCTCTAGTTACCAACCTGCTCAGAAGACGCGCCACTCACTCCTGCCAATGTGGCGGCTTCAGCTTACCGTATTGTGCATGGAGACGCAACTGCTTGCATGTCCGAAGTGCAATACCACTTAACGCTCTGTGAGGTTGACGGCTCGCGTGCTCGCATCTTCGATGTCAACCGCTGCACACTGCACGATGCGCCCGGCATCCGCGCGACCGATTCCTCGAGAGCTGCCCCTTGACCTGCGCCTGGTGCCACAATCGCGAGAGCCAAAGGCCCGAGCAGCTGTTGGTGGACTGGCACTCGTCTGTCGGCTGCGGCGAGTGCGTCGCGGTGTGTCCCAATGGGATCTCGCATATCGCGCGGGAGCGACCCGATCCATAGATTGGATCCACTATTGGAGCTGGTCCGAACCGCCTCCAACAAGAACTGATTTCAAAGCATAGATCCGTTCCACGTTGACCTTCAGCCCTGAATCCGGCCCAGTCACAATGTCGAAACCGATATCTTACAGCGGTCACAGGAGGATGAAGAGCACGCAGGTACTGAGGTCTCTCAGACTGAGATGGAAATAGTGGTTTCGAGCCTGTGGAACCGGATGTAGAACGTGTTCGATAACCCTTGAGTGGTGATACTCCTTAACGGATGTAGTCGAGCCCCGTACAATGATCTTGGAGAATCGGCAATAGGAGGTGCGCTATGAGCAAGTGTCGCGGACGCAACTACCTGCGCTGGATCACGCTGATTGGCACGGTCTGGGCTATCGCAGTGCTTGCAGCTGAGCCCAGCCCACGGATCCCTCCCTTTTCGGTCGGGGAAACCGGGGAGCAAGCGGAGGAGCATGAGAAAACTAGCAGCTCCTCTTCTCAGATGCA
>CAZBSW010000134.1:0-6026 GCA_964494835.1 uncultured Thermotogae bacterium | reverse complement strand
CACTTGACCTGCCCTATGCCCAATCACTGGAACGTGTCATCGCGGTACTTAAGGAAGAGGGGTTCGGGGTTCTGACCTCCGTAGATGTCAAACAGACGATGAAGGAACGGCTGGGGGTCGATTTCCGAGACTACACGATCATCGGTGCATGCAATCCTCCGCTCTCCAACCGGACGCTGGAACTAGACGTTGAGGCAGGGCTCGTCCTGCCGTGCAACGTCATCGTGTACGGGAAAGATGGCAGGAGCACCGTGGCGATCGCTGACCCCGTCGTGATGATCGGCACTCTCCAGAACCCGGCCCTCGATTCGGTGGCACGTGAGGCTAGAGCAAAGCTGGAGCGGGTAATCTCCCGGCTTGCGTAGACTTCTTCTGCCGGCCGATCGAGGAGATGAGCATGGCGGTGGCCGCAATTGGTGTTCGGCTAGGTCTCTTCGCCAGGTGTGTTGGCGATTATAGAATGTTCGGTGATAACTTGGCACGGGTTGCATGGTGGATTGACGCCCCGAGGTCGCCATCCACTTCGCTACTCTGCGAACTTCTTTCGTTCTAGCTCCTCCCAGCGGGCAAATAGGGTCTCCAGTTTCTGTTGAGCCTCCCGGTGTTCTTGATAGACAACCTGGAGGCGTTCGTGGTCGGTCGCTACGAACGGATCGTTCAGTTCCGCTTGCAAACGTGCCAATTCCTTCTCCGCGGCGATGATCCGCTCTTCCATACCCTCCCATTCTTGTTTCTCTAGGTAGGTTAGCCCGGATCGCGAACGTCGCTGCCGCTGTTCCCGGATGCTGATAGGCTTTGCAGATGCCGGTTGCTTGCCAGTGTCCTCTTCTTGCGCCTCCTGCCATTGAGCGACGCTCCCGTAGTTACCCCAACGACCGGCGCCATGGAGTCCGATCAGATCCGTGCAGGCTCGATCGAGCATGTGTCGGTCGTGCGTAATCAGAACAACGGCACCGGGAAACTCGATCAGCGCCTGCTCTAGGACCTCGACTGATTCGATGTCGAGGTCGTTTGTCGGTTCGTCGAGCATGAGAACGTCGACCGGCTCACGGAGCATCATTGCCATCAGCACCCGCGCCTGCTCTCCACCAGAGAGGTCGCCCACCGGCGTATCCAGTTGATCGGCGCGAAAGCCGAACCGCTTCGCCCAGGGGATGATATGAGTATTGCGCCCTAGATAGGACACTACGTCGCCACTCGGAGCCAACGCCCGCCGCAGGCGTTCCGTCCGATCGAGCTGCTGCCGCTGTTGATCGAACAGGGCGATGCGTAGATCGCTGGCGTGCCTTACGCTGCCGCCATCGGGTGAAATGAGTTCCGCGAGGATACGTAGAAGAGTTGTCTTTCCGCTCGCGTTATTACCGACAATGCCCACGCGTGATCCACGGCTAACGTGAACATCGAGATCGTGGAACAGCAGGCTGCCGCCCAATGTCTTCTCGATTCCCTTTGCGACGATCAGGTCCTGCGTTTGGCGTCCGCTTGAGCTGAAGCCGATCTCAAGCTGTGTTCCCACGCTTTGCCGTCGCTGTGCTTCGGACAGGCATTCGATCTTCTCCTGTGCTGCGCCGATGCGTGATGACGCCTTTGTTCCGCGTGCCTTTGGGGCGCGTCGCAACCATTCCACCTCACGCCGGACTGCACTTGCGAGAGCGCGTCGCTCTTTGTCCTCCATCTGTAGGAATGCTCCCCGCTTCTCGAGAAAGTCGCTGTAGCGCCCGTTCACGCTGAAGAAACCGTCGCGATAGCGGGGGTTGATCTCAACGATGCGATCAGTGATCCGTTCCAGGAAGTAACGGTCGTGCGTGGTGACGACGAATGAAATCGATGATCTCTCGAGGAAGTGCTCCAGCCAAGCGATCCCTTCAAGGTCGAGGTGGTTCGTCGGCTCATCCATCAGCAGGAGGTCCGGTTCTTTCACCAACTGACACCCGATGGCGAGGCGTTTGCGCCAGCCGCCCGAAAGACTGTCGATGCGTTCGTTGCCGTATTCAAAACCGAGGCGACGCAGCATCTTGCGGGCGCGTGACGATCGTTCATAATCCTCAAGCGGGATGTCGCCCAACGCCGCGAGGAGAGACGCCTCCACCGTTGCCCCGGCGGGGAACAGATCGACCTGGGGAAGGTAGGCGATGCGTGCCTCGTTGGCTCGATCGACCACTCCCGCGTCGGCAGGTTCCACACCGGCAAGGATCCTGAGAAGCGTCGTTTTTCCGGCCCCGTTCGGTCCGATCAGTCCCACGCGTTCATCGGCGTGAAAGGTGACAGACAGCATGCTAAACAGATCGTGCGATGCATATGTCTTGCACAGATCGCGCGCCGCTATTATTGCCCGCATCAGTACTTGGCTCCTCCTGCAGCGATCGATTACATGCGCTGTACCAACGCATGTATCGCATCATGAATGATAGGCGACCGCGAAGTTGTGTGGTAGGGATCCGGTGAGTCGACTAGCCGGCGATGACGCCGCTGATGGCGTTCACTTCGATCCCTTTTGCGCGCAGGGCGGCGATGAAGGGGTTGATCCCCAAGGAATCGCTTGCAATGTGGCCGGTAACGATCAGGTTCTTCCCTTGAGGGTATTCCTCACGCAACTTAAACGCATCCGGCGGCAGACAGTGGATGTAGACCACGGTATCGATTCCGTAGTCGAAATACGCTCTTGCCACTTGATAGCCACCGTTTGTCCCCGCACCGTGAGAGACAGCGACGCGTCCTAGGGTGTTGTCCACTCTCCCTAGGAAGGGCTCGATCCTAGTTAATGCATGTCGGAACTCGCCGAACGTATCCTGGAAATGCTCGATGAGGTCAGCGACGGTGTCACTCGGGCCCAGGGCGGAGGCTGCATCTGCCATCCGCTGTCGTCCGATTTCGTCGAGTGGAGTATGGATATTCATGTATGCGATGTCGAGCATGCGGGCGATCGATGGAGCGTGGTCGTAATTTCGCATCGAATTGATGATGCGTTTCTCCTCGATCAGCTGTGCGACGGCGGCGCTCGCGGCAGCGTGCGGCACACCGGCCGACTCCATCTGTTGCACGTGCCGTTCGAGGACGTGATGGAAATCGATGATCGCCATGTCTCCCATCGGGTGGTGCGAGATGGCAAGGTCGTATCCTTGCTCCTTGGCCAATGACAACGCGTGTGCGTCGATGTCTATCCCGATGAGAATCCGCTCGATCCCGGTTCCAGCGTGATAGATTGCGCTGTCGCCCGGTATTTCGGTGAGGCCGGATAGAGTGAGAGCGAGTCGCATGATCTGCTCGGTGTTCAACGTCTTTCTCCTTTGTATCTAAGCTTCTCCCTGCAGTATAGAAAACTGATCAGTGGCGAGCGCATGCAGCGAGTCTGCAATGATCTGTGGGTGGTACTCATGATCTGGACCGACCTCTTGTGAGGTGACACCGGTGAGAACGAGGGCGCTGTCGATCCCTGCCTGTGCCGCTCCGAAGATGTCCGTCTCCAAGCGATCACCGACCATCAACGCCTCCTGTGGGGTGCTTCCCGCCTTCAAGAGTGCGATTTCAAAACCGAACTTCGCTGGTTTGCCAACGATGGTTTTGGGAGAGAATCCCATCCCTGCGAGTGCACCGATCACTGCACCGGCACCGGGTTCAACACCTCTTGGCGTAGGAAAAGTCGGGTCGGTGTTTGTCGCCAAGAGCGACGCTCCCCGCATGAGGGCACGCAACGCTTGTGCGAGCTTGTCGTAGTTCAGGCGGCGGTCCATCCCCGCCACAACCCATTCCGCTTGTTCGGAAGAGACGCTCGCGTGGCCGGCCTGCGTGAGTTCAGCCTCTAATCCCTCCTCGCCAAGTGGCCAGATACGTACGCTCCCGTACCTGTCAGCGAGGTATCGGCCGGCGAGGTAGGCACTCGTTATGATCATGTCCGGATCGATGGTGAAACCGATGGCTGCCAGTCTCTTTGTCACCTGTGCGCGACTACGCGTCGAATTATTAGTCAAGAATAGGGTTTTTCCGATTTCCTGCAGCCTCTTTACACCTTCCACCGCACCGGGGATTACATGCCCGTCGCGCACGAGGACGCCGTCGATGTCTAGGAGGAACAGTCGGTAGTCTTGAATCGATCTCCTGTCCATGCGCTAATGGTACTGCAAACTCTGACGTGTCCACACATCAGACGGTGATATACAGAGTGAAAAGGGCGATCAGCGTAGCGAGAATGACGAGAATAGCCTCTTCCAGGCGGAAGATCCGTTGCGGCAATGCCAGCGGACGGGTGCGGATGAGGCGATGAATAGCAAATCCCACGCCAATGAGGGCGATCCCTTCCGCCGCTTGGTAGGGATTGAGTTCTGCGGCCCATTGGGCGCGAGAAACGAACGAGAATGACAGAGGGAGGAAAGCAACGATCGCTGCAGCAAGGATGATAAACGATGCCGTCTTTGACCGTCGCCCAGCAGGGGCACGGTGCGGCATCAAGAATGGCGCGAGTTTGGCAAATGAGATCACCGTACCGAGCGAGACAGAGGCGAGAACAATGTGCAAAGAAAGGGAGCTGCCGCCCTGGGCGATCAGACTCTTGGCACAGAACCCAGCGAGCGGGGGGACGCCGATAATCGCCAATGTCCCAACAAGGAGAGCCACGCACGTCGAGCGGGGTATGCGCTCTCGCAAAGCCACTTGTTCGGGAATGAAGTTGCTCCCGGTCGTGCGTCCTACCTCTCCTGACGCCAGGAACAACAGCCCCTTGAATAAACCGTGGGCGACGGCGTAGGCAATGCTCCCGAGAATCGCAAGCTCCGAACCGATTCCGATTCCGATCAACAGGTACCCGACCTGGGACAAAGTGTGAAAGGCGAGCATACGCTTCAGATCATAGGTATAAGTTGCGTACAGCGCTCCGAGGATACCGGTCAACCCCCCGAGAACGAGGAGGGGAAGGTGCATGTCGGTGATGAGGGAGAGGCGGAGGAGGACAACGATGCCCATCTTGATCACCAGCCCGGACAGAAGCGCGGAAACGGCCGAATGAGCGCTGGCGTGCGCAGCGGGAAGCCAGAGTGAGAATACAAAGATCCCCGCCTTGATCGCGATGCCAGCAACGAGCAGGATCGTGGCACAGATAAGCCATCCCTGCCCGTGAACAGTGGCGAGCCGGTCGGCGAGGATCGTAAGGTTTATTGTCCCGGTATGGTAGTAGATGATCGCTACCCCGAGCAAGTAGATCCCCATCCCCAGTGCAGCGAGGATGAGGTAGTTAAGGCTGGCCCATATCTGTCGGGGCTGGCGCTGGTATCCAACGAGAAGGAAGCTCACCAGTGTGAGAAGCTCCATGATGACATAGATGTTGAACAGGTCGTGTGCCAACAGCAGGGCGAAAACCGACCCGAAGAGCAGGTGCAACAGAAGATAGAAGTACCCGCGCAGGTGATCGCGCCACAGATACGTCACCACTGAGAATCCCAATATGATGGTAAGAATCGAGAATGCAAGCGTGACCCGATCGGCGACGAGTTCAATCCCCATGTTCCTTCCCCATCCGCCGAGCACGATCGACATCGAACGCTGTTGTATCAGTTGCAAGGCAAGACGCGTGACAATGCCACAGTCGATTGCGAGCGCCAGGTAAGAGAGCCTCTTTCCTCCTCTCTTCCAGATAAGACTCGCCACGCCGAACATGAAATGAAGGAGCGGCAGCAGTGCGATGATCATCATTCCTTCTCCTTGCTGACTTCGCGGGCGATCCGATGCGAGTCGGTGGTGTGATAGCGTTCCACCAGCAGCATCACAAATACAAGAGCCAATGCAAGAAGTGCGAAGTTGATCACAATTGCCGCAAGGACGAGCGCGTGCGGTAGCGGATCTACATAGACAAGACCGGCACCGCGCCAGATCGGGGTGAGGGCGTCTTGCCGGGCGTCGAGAGAGACGAGGGCGAGGGTGACCGAGCTGTCGACAAGACCGAGCGCGAGCAGCTTAATCACCAAATCGCGCCTGAGGATAAGGCCAAGGAGGCCGATGCCGAAGAGCACAACAGCGATCGTTACCCCGTTTATCAC
>CAZBSW010000133.1:0-6038 GCA_964494835.1 uncultured Thermotogae bacterium | reverse complement strand
ACCGGAATGAGAGCGAACTGGAAGAAGATATCCTCACCCTGAGCGAGCCGATCGAGCGCGCCTTATACACGTTTGTGAATGAGAAAGGAATCGAACTTCTCGTTTTAAACAACATCTGGTCCTTGGGGGCGAATCTGTCGGCGGCGATAGCGTTCACGCGGGTTGTGCAAACTCTGAAGATTCCAACCGTGGCGCACCACCACGATTTCTACTGGGAAAGGACCGAGGGGACTACCTGTAAGACCGCGGCCCGGCTCGCCCGACAGTATCTCCCCCCTGACGATCCAAATATTACCCATGTGGTAATAAATCAGTTTGCGCAGATGGAACTTCTGAAACGAAAAGGGATTACCGCGACAATCATTCCTAATGTGTTTGATTTCAGTGGTCCGACGTGGAGGGTCGATGAGTACAACAAGGGGTTCCGGGAATCGATCGGCGTGAATGAGAATGACGTTATCGTTCTTCAAGCGACGCGAATCGTGGAGCGAAAGGGGATAGAGCTGGCGATCGATCTTGTGACGGAGTTGAATCGGCCCCGTAATCGCGAGAAACTGCAGAGAGAGGGCCTCTATGACGGAAGGTCTTTCAAGAAAGGCGGTCGAATTGTCCTCGTGTTGGCGGGATACTCTGAAGATCCTTCCGAAGAATATCTCAACCGGTTGAAGCAAAAGGCAAGGAATGCAGGGATCGAGGTTCGCTATATCAGCGATCGCGTTCGCGCGTATCGTAAAGAAATCGGTGGACAACGGCTCTACTCTTTATGGGACTGCTATGTATTTGCCGACCTTGTTACGTACCCCTCACTTGCCGAGGGATGGGGGAATCAGTTCCTGGAGGCGATTCGCGCCCGCCTTCCCATCGTCCTCTTCGAATATCCCGTCTATCAGAGCGAGATAAAACCGAACGGGTTCGACGTGATCTCCTTGGGAAGCGAGATAGAAGGAAGAGACGAGACGGGCTTGGTTTCGGTCAGCAAGAAGGCGATTGCCGCAGCAGCGGAGAGATCGGTCAAAGTTCTCGCCGATCGATCCTCGCGCTGGGAAATGGTGGAACGCAACTTCCAGTTGGGCAATGAATATTACAGCCTAAATGGTCTGGAGGGACACTTGCGGAGAATCCTTGTTGGCGTATCGAAAAAGAGAAGAACAACAACATAGAAGAGGAATCCATGGCGAAAAAAACGGCAGATATTGTAATCGGGATCTCAACCAGGAATTGTGCCGATACAATTTCGGATGTTCTTCAGGTAGCAGACAAGGGATTAACGTGCTTCTTCCCTGATAAGCAGGGGCTGTTCGTCGTTGCCGACGGATTCTCTACCGATGGGACCAGAGAAAGGGCACAGGCTACCCCCACTGCACAGGGAAAGATCGTCCTTACAGAAAAAGGAGATATTGGTAAGGGAAGTGCGATTAAGACGATCTTTGAGATTGTACAAGAACGCGGAGCGCACACCGTCGCACTTGTCGATGGTGATCTGACGAGTATTGAGCCTGCGTGGATCAAGCACCTTGTCGAACCGATCATTGCGGGGAATGATCTGGTTGTCCCCTACTATTTGCGGCATCGCTACGACGGCGTGATCACCAATCAAATCGCCTATCCATTGACCAATGTATTGTTCGGTCTTGGTGTGCGGCAGCCGATTGGCGGTGAATACGGTCTTTCCGCTCGTCTTGTCGAGCGGCTCCTACGTCATTCCCTGTTTCCGGCTGAATTCGGCATTGACATCTTTATCACCTTGGTGGCTGGGGCGGAGAATGCGCAAATTGTCGAGGCGGTGTTGGGGATCAAGGAGCACGAATCGACCAAACAGTACGCTGATCCGGAGAAGCTCCTCGTTCCGATGTTCTACCAGGTCGTAGGAACCCTGTTCCGTCTTATCAGACATTATCGCTCTCATATCGAGACGGTGGATGGGATACGACAAGTGGAACGAATCGGTGAGACTCCGTCCCTGCGGCCGCAGAGCCTCACCGTCGACAAAGCGGGAATCTACCGGCAGTTTCGTACGAAGTACGATGAACTGGTCCGGGGGAAGGCGTCGTTCCTCTTGGAGATTACAGATGAGCTGGAGCAGATTTGCGCGGCTCCGCCCGAGCGATTCTTATTCCCGCTTAAGCTGTGGGTGAAGGCGGTATACCTGGCGATCAACGCCTTTATGGCCACTGAGGATCTCGCCATCCTCAATGCCCTGCGTGTGCTGTGGCAGGGACGGTTCCTGAGCCTGGTACAAGAGACAGAGACGATGAGCGATGATGAAGCAGAGGTCTACATTCAGGATCAACTCAATGCTTTTGAGAAGTATCGCTATCTTCTGGACAGACGATGAACGTCGCCAGGGATCTACGCTCTGATCTTACAAGGATTGTGGATGCCGCCCTGGCCGCTGTCTCGCCGGAGCAGTGTCTTATCCAGAATGTCACCGTTAACGGCGATTGCCTAACCGTGGGGGATTTCTCGATCGATCTCGCGGGTGTGCGTCGAATAATCGTTGTAGGAATGGGCAAGGCGTCAGCTGGGATGGCCGCATCGTTGGAAGATCTCCTTGAAGGCAGAATCTCTGAGGGGATCGTCGTCACCGCTGACGGCTATAAGGTCCCCACCCAGAGTGTGGAAGTCGTCGAAGCATCCCATCCGGTCCCCGATGCTCGCGGCCTTGCCACGGCAAGGCGGATTGTGGATCTGGTGGAGGACGCACAAGAAGATGACCTGGTCGTCGTTCTTATCTCCGGCGGGGGGTCGGCTCTCCTCGCCTTACCCGTAGCTGGGATTACCATCGCCCAAGTTGCTGCAACGAATGAACTCCTTCTCCGGTCGGGGGCGAAGATCGAGGAAGTGAACGCGGTGCGCAAACACCTGTCGCAGGTCAAAGGTGGTCAGTTCGTTCGACGTGCGTGTCCGGCGCAGGTTCTTTCCCTTGTCCTCTCTGATGTTCCTGGCGATCCGTTGACGGCTATCGCCTCCGGACCGACCGTCGCCGATCCGACCACTTATGGCGATGCTGCTCACATCCTGCAGCGCTGCCGGATATGGAACAGAATACCGCGGTCGGTTCGGGATCATGTCAAGGCGGGGGTGCGTGGTGAAGTTCCAGAGACGCCGAAATCGGGAGACGCGGTGTTCTCACGCGTCAAGAATGTGATTATCGGCTCAGGATCGCTCGCGGCGGCGGTTGCTGCAACAGAGGCGGAACGCCTGGGATATCACACGCTTCTCCTGACCACCACTCTTGAAGGTGAGGCGCGTGAAGCGGGGCGGGTTCTCGCCGCGATCGCGCGGGAAGAGGCATGGACTCATCGTCCCATCCCTTTACCAGCGCTGATCGTCGCTGCGGGCGAGACGACAGTTACAGTGACTGGAACTGGAAAAGGCGGACGCAATCAAGAACTTGCCCTAGCAGCGGCGGCCGGAATCGCCGGACTTGAGAACGTCGTGGTTGCTGCCGTCGGCACCGATGGACGCGACGGCCCCACGGATGCTGCCGGAGGCATGGTAGATGGATCTACGGTCTCCCGTCTTTCCTCTGCTGGGATCGTTCTCGAGGACTCACTGGAGCGAAACGACACCTATCACGCTCTTATGGCAGCAGGGGATCTCATCGTCACCGGGGCGACCGGCACGAATGTGGCCGATCTGTATCTTGTCGCTGTGGAGGGCCGTCGACGGCAGACGCATTCTTAGCCGCCTGCGGCGAGCCGCTGTGAGAGTTGCACCTTGAACCTTTCGATCAGTTCGACCGGGCTAGGGTCGAGGCCGTTCGCCAGCGCAAGGTAATAACTGACATAGTCGCCGAAATACATCTGGGACATCACTTGCTCTAGCTCAGTCTCTCCCATGGCCGTGATCTCGGTGTAAGGGATGTCCCGTTCGGTGAACAGATCTCGCATGATCTTCATTCGAGTACTATTTTCCGGGTGATCGTAGGAGTTTCTCAGGACGATGATGAACGGGTTTCGCAGCAGGTCGCTACGGACAAGTGCGAGGATCTCATTGTGGTTCAGTTCGGGAAAGGAGTTCCAGTACGCGGGTTGTTTCGCGTTTTCGTTGATCTGTGTCTTCCACCGCATGGCGACGAGATCGGTGTTGCTTACCGTCCCGTAAATAACGGGAATCCGTCCGTGTAACGAGCGCGCAAGTTCCTTGGCCGGGTTCCTTTCTGTCGCGATGTCTGCCGATGATTGTCGCCTAACCTGCTCGAAGACATCGATCATGCTGTCCCAACCATCGACCCTGGAGACGAGATCGAGGCGAGAGAGGATGGCAAGAAGAGGGAGGGCGAGGTATCCCATTGCCGCCCGTGGTTGATAACCGGACGGAATCTGGAGGAATGAAAGCCCTTCTTTCTGCGCGATCTGCGACATCTTCCCCCCACTCGAGATACACAGGATAGGCATCCCTCTGTCAATTCCCTCCCCGAGCGAAGAGAGGGTCTCGGCCGTGTTTCCCGAATAACTTATCGCGACAAGAAGCGTCTGATCATCGACAAATGCCGGCAAGGTGTAGCTTCGGTTGACATAAATGAGGGTCTTGGCAAACCTGCGGGCGATGTCGCCAGCCATCGCCGAGCCGCCCATCCCGCACACGATAGTTTTGTCGATCTGGCCGGTCTCACGGAGAGTGAACCCTTTCCCTTGTGCAATCGCTTCGGCGCACTGCGCGGGAAATCTGTCGAGAACTTGGATCATGCCAGCCTGGTCGCGACGGGGATCGAACATCTCATCTATTCTATTGTTCATGGTATGCCGATGATATGAGGTGAGCATCGCCGTCGGCAACTTCCGTCGTTGTCTGTTCGGCGAGGGATTGCTATAATGTAGGGCCAACGACGCGCGAATAGAGCGGAGGAGAGGAGCATGCGAGAGGCGGAGATCAAGGCGCTACTAGTAGATCCATTCAACAATGCCCCTGTGATCCTTCTCAAGGATCGGAACTCAAACAAGGCGATGCCGATTTGGATCGGTGAGTCGGAGGCGATGTCGATCGCCTTTAGTCTGCAGAGCAGGCCATTCCCGCGACCACTCTCACACGACCTGATGAAGACGATAATCGACGACCTGGCAGGGAATGTACAGAAAGTGGTGATCAGCGGATTGGAGGAAGGGACGTACTTTGCTTCGATCTTCCTCCAGGACGCAAGCGGCAAGATGGTGGAGATCGATGCCCGCCCTTCCGACTCCCTCGCCCTTGCCTTGCGTGTGGGCAGCCCGATCTATATAGACGATGAGGTGTTTGAAGCCTCAGCGATAGAGTCTCCATTTGCTGAGGAGGACGAGTTTCAGGACTTCATCGAATCTAAGATGCATCTAGCGCAATTTAAGCGGCTGATCGGCTAGCTGCGGATTAACTCGGTTCCGCGGGGCAGGACGAGTATCTCATCGCGGTTTATTCCTCCGTTGAGGATCATCTGCGAGGCATAGATGCTCATTGTGCGCTTACCGCCCGAGAAGAGAACGATCTGTTTCACCAAGAAGGTTTCCCGGTCGATCCAGATCATCTTCATGAGCTGTCCCGATTCGCGGTCGTAGACCTGCAGCACAAATCCCCCTGGTATTGGGCTCGTCGCCGTATCGCCCTCGACCCCTGAGATGCTGGGTAACAGGCTTGCTCCTAGGTCTTCCCCGAGGGATATCGAGAACGGCGCCCACTGAGTGCAGCCGCTGAGCGTTTCGGTGAGGAGGAGAGCGGTCGGGAACAGGCCAGTATTGAACCGTGGTATGTTCTGCGATACGCGCAGGACGACCTTGCCGGCCTTCCAATCGGCCTCAAGGTTGCTCAGATCAAAACTCGCCATTCCCAGCTCTGAGAGGGGGAAACCGGCCCAACGCTTGATAACAGTCAGATTCTCTTGTGGGATGTAGTGAGAGAGCAGATCACGGTCGACTGTATAGACCTGTCCCTTCATTGCCGTGGGATCGAGATAGAGTACCTTAAGTGCCGGATCAGGGCCGTTGATGTACCACACCCTCATTCTCAAGGGTGTCTCCTCTTCTCCGGCGCTGGTGACCTCAAGAACGGTCTCCAGGTCCTTTACC
>CAZBSW010000132.1:0-6056 GCA_964494835.1 uncultured Thermotogae bacterium | reverse complement strand
GATAGCGCAGGCCGCCAACCCACGGCCGATCGGACAAGTGGCGTCGGAGATGGGCATCCTCAAGGACGAACTGGAACCGCACGGCACGTGGAAGGCGAAGGTCAAGCTGTCAGTGCTTGATCGCCTTGCCGACCGGCCGAATGCCAGATACATCGATGTCACAGCCATCACTCCGACGCCGCTCGGCGAGGGGAAATCGACCACCATGGTCGGGCTGACCCAGGCCCTTGGCTCGGAGCTCGGAAAGAACGTGATCTGCTGCATACGACAGCCGAGCATGGGCCCGACGTTCAACATAAAGGGCGGTGCGGCCGGCGGCGGCTATTCACAGGTTATCCCAATGGAGGACTTCAATCTCCACTTGACCGGCGATATTCACGCGATCAGCGTTGCTCACAACTTGGTGGCGGCAGCGCTGGACACGCGCATGTTCCATGAGAGCCGGCAGAGCGATGCGGCGCTGGCGAAGCGCGGGATAGAAAGGCTGGACATCGATCCGGGAACCGTCACCTGGCGGCGCGTGGTCGATGTTTGTGACCGCTCGCTGCGAGAGATCCAGATCGGCTTCAACGATGACAAGCTTCAAGACGGCTCGCCGAGTCCTGTATTTCCTCGTAAGACAGGTTTTGATATCACCGTGGCCTCCGAAATCATGGCGATCCTTGCCCTGGCCACCTCTCTCAAGGACATGCGCGAGCGCTTCGGGAGGATAGTGGTCGGCCTCAACAAGAAGGGCAAGCCGGTGACCGTTGAGCAGCTTGGAGTGGCCGGCGCAGTAACGGTTCTGATGAAGGAAGCGTTGATGCCCAACCTGATGCAGACCTTGGAAGGTCAACCGGCGTTTGTTCATGCGGGACCGTTCGCCAACATCGCGCACGGCAACAGCTCGATTATTGCTGACAAAATCGCGGTGAAGCTCGGTGACTACGTAGTCACTGAGAGTGGATTCGGTGCGGACATTGGGATGGAGAAGTTCTTCGATATCAAGTGTCGTTATTCCGGCCTGATCCCGAATGCGGTCGTTCTCGTCGCAACTGTGCGAGCACTGAAGATGCACGGTGGCGGACCGACAGTGACGCCCGGAGCGCCGCTCGACGAGGCGTACACACATGAGAACCTGCCGCTACTTGAGAAAGGCCTGTGTAACCTCGGTGCGCACATCAAGAACGTTCTTCGATTCGGTATCCCGGTCGTGGTCGCCGTCAACGCATTCCACACAGACTCCAACGCCGAACTGAAGATGATCCGCGAGTACGCGATCGACCAAGGCGCTGAGGACTCAGTGGTAACGACGCATTGGGCCGACGGCGGCAAGGGAGCTGCGAAGTTGGCCGAGGCCGTTGTGGCCGCCTGCGAGAAACCCGCCGACTTCAAGTTCCTCTATCCCCTCGATTGGTCGATCAAACGAAAGATAGAGACGATCTCTACCAAGATCTACGGTGCTGCCGGCGTTTCCTACGAGCCAATAGCAGAGAAGCAGATCGAGAACTACGAGCGTGCGGGCTTCGGGAAGCTGCCGATCTGCATGGCTAAGACGCATCTTTCGCTGTCACACGACCCAACGCTGAAGGGCGCACCGACCGGGTTCACCGTACCGGTGCGCGAGGTGCGCGCCAGCGTGGGCGCAGGCTTCATCTACCCGCTGATCGGTACGATGAGCACAATGCCTGGATTAGCCACCCACCCGGCGTTCATGAACATCGACTTGGATGGGAACGGCGAAATCGTTGGGTTGTTCTGACCACAGTCCTTTGATTGGAGGCGCAGAAAAACGGACGTACAGGAGATCCTAAGGAAGTATCCGCCAACGCGGGAACACCTGATCGTGATGCTGCATGACTTGCAGCATCACGATCCTCACCACTACCTGAGTGAAGGGACTCTCCACGCCGTTTCGACTTACCTCGACTTGCCACCGGCGGACGTGAAGGGCACAGCGAGCTTCTACACGATGTTTAGCTTCACACCTCGCGGCAAACACATCATCCGTGCTTGTGATTCCCCACCCTGTCAGCTGGAGGGCGGGAACGCGATACTGGAGAAGATGGTGCAGTTGCTTGGCGTCTCCCCAGGAATGACGACCGAGGACGGTCTGTTTACCCTTGAGGTCTCAAGCTGCCTCGGCCACTGCGACGAGGCTCCTGTACTGATGATCGATGAGACCGTGTACGGGGACCTTACCGAGAAGAAGGTGGAAGCGATCATCGGCCGGTTGAGGAGGGAGGATGCAGCCAGCTAGAGACGAGGCATCGGTGGGACAAACGCGCATTGTGCTGGCGAACTGCGGTGTGATCGATCCCGAGAGCGTCGACGAAGCGATTGCCGCTGGAGCCTATCGGGCGCTGAGTCAGGTAATGGAGGAAGAGATTGCGCCGAGTGCTGTGATCGATGAGGTAATCGCCTCCGGCTTGCGCGGGCGTGGTGGAGCAGGGTTCCCCACCGGAAGAAAGTGGTCACTCGTTGCCGATGTAACCGAAAAGTATATCGTGTGCAACGCAGACGAGGGTGAGCCCGGCACATACAAGGATCGCCTCCTGCTCACGGGGGATCCGCATCGAGTGATTGAAGGGATCATCCTTGCTGGCTATGCGATCGGAGCGAAGAAAGGATATGTGTATATTCGCGGAGAATATGCCCTCTCGATCCGCCGTATGAAAACGGCGATCGAGCAGGCCCGCGAAAAGGGAGTTCTGGGAGAGCATGTCTGTGGGACCGGGTTCTCGTTCGACATCGAAGTAAGAACTGGAGCTGGGGCCTACGTCTGTGGAGAGGAGACCGCGCTCATCGAGTCGCTTGAGGGGAAACGTGGAATTCCCCGTATTAAGCCTCCCTATCCGGGAAGCGTCGGTGCGTGGAGCAAGCCGACGGTGGTTAACAACGTGGAGACACTGGCCAACATTGCCCCAATCCTTCTCAACAAAGCGAGATGGTTTCGCTCGTTCGGAACGAAATCCTCGCCGGGTACGAAGGTCTTTCTCCTTCTCGGCGGTGTGGAATCGCCAGGAGCAGTGGAACTGGAGATGGGTACCACGCTTCGGGAGATCATCTATCGGTACGGAGGGGGAGTGCGCGCCGCAAGATCATTCAAGGGAGCGCTGATTGGGGGGGCCGCGGGCGCATTCGTCAACGGAACAACCCTTGACATACCGATGGAATTCGACAGCTTGTTGGCGCACGGCGCTGTCCTCGGTTCAGGCGCGATTCTTGTTCTCGATGACAACATCTCCGTTATTTCTCTTCTACGGGGAATTCTCCGCTTCTTTGAGCGCGAATCTTGCGGCCAGTGCGTACCATGTCGGCTCGGGACCACCCGGCTCGTTGAGATCATCGATCGGATCGCGGTCAGGAAGGCAAGGACAGGCGATGTGGAGCTGCTTCTCGATTTGGCAAGGACGATGAAAAAAACGTCGCTTTGTCCACTCGGGCAGTCGCCGGTGTTGCCGATCGAGAGCGCGCTTAGGTGTTTCGAAGGAGAGTTCGCTACATGATCGATGCAAGCATGCATTCTGCCGACCGTGGGGGCCGATCTATGCCGGACGAAGTGCATCTAAGAATCGACGGAATCGACGTTGTGGCTCCTGCTGATGTTAATCTGCTGCAGATCGCACGAGAGAACGGCTTTGCCATCCCCGGACTGTGCTATCATCGACGTATTACAGTGACGGGCGCATGCCGCCTGTGCGGTGTGAAGATCTCCGGACGTCCGGACATTGTTCCTTCCTGCACTTTGATGCCGACCGAGGGCATGGAGATTGTCGCGTTCGATGACGAGTTGGAATCGATGCGACGGATGCTAATCGATCTCCTATTGTCCGAGCACAATTGCGATTGCCTTGTCTGCGAGTCGGCCGGGCAGTGTGAACTCCAGGATCTCGCATATCGCTACGACTTGAACAGCCGGACGAGACGCTTTGCCGCCCGAGAACGGCGACTGACCAATCCTGACACGTCCTCGCCGGTTCTCCGGTTCGACCCGTCAAAATGCATCGTATGCGGTCGCTGTATCAAAGCGTGTGGGGAGATTCAAGGTAAGGATGTTCTCAGTTTCATGAGTCGCGGGTTCGAAACGACCGTCGGCGCCGGCCTTGGCAGCTGGTTCGAGTCGGCGTGCGACGGCTGCGGCGAGTGCATTGAGCTGTGCCCAACAGGCGCGATTCAGGAAAACCTCCCGGAACGACCTCCACGCCGGTGGGAGATGCAGTCGATCCGTACGACATGCTCCTACTGCGGCGTGGGCTGTCAGCTTGATCTCTGGGTCAACGACGGCCGAATCGTGAGGGTCAGTGGCTCGGACGCCGTGCCCAACTTCGGATCGACATGCATCAAGGGACGCTTTGGCCACACCTACATTCAGCGATCGGATCGGCTGACCCATCCGTTGATCCGGCGAAACGGAGAGTTGGTGCGGGCGAGTTGGGACGAGGCTCTCGACGAGATCACGACCCGGCTCGGGGATATCAAGAAAGAGTATGGCGCAAACGCGATCGCCGGTCTGTCGTCCGCAACATGCACTAATGAAGAAAACTACGTCTTCCAGAAGTTCCTGCGAGCTTGTATCGGAACGAACAACGTGGATCACTGTGCCCGCCTTTGCCACGCCTCGACCGTTGCCGGTCTTGCCGCTGCGTTCGGCTCCGGGGCGATGACCAACTCGATCGCCGAGCTCGAATACGCCGACTGTGTCCTTGTTACCGGATCGAACACCACCGAGACACATCCGGTGATCGCGAACCTGATCAAGCGGGCCGTTCGCTATCGGGGAGCGAAGCTGATCGTTGTCGATCCAAGGATGATCGATCTTGTTAAATACGCTGCGCTCTGGCTGCGGCAGCGAAACGGGACGGACGTCGCGTGGATCAACGGGATGATGAACGTCGTCCTGGCTGAAGGTCTTCATGATGAGCGGTTCATCGCCGAGCGCACGGAGAACGTCGACACGTTCCGGGAAGTGATCGAGAAGTACACACCGGAGCGAGTGGCTCAGATCAGCGGGATTCCAGCAGAGCGGATTGTAGAGGCGGCGCGTCTCTATGCTTCGGCGGACGCGGCCACCATTGTCTACGCGATGGGGATCACCCAGCACATGACAGGAACGGACAACGTCTTTTCCTTGGCCAACCTGGCGATGCTCACCGGGAACCTCGGAAAGACGTCGACTGGCGTGAATCCCCTCCGCGGTCAGAACAATGTCCAGGGAGCCTGTGATCTCGGCGCGTTGCCCAACGTCTACCACGGGTATCAGAAGGTAGGCGAACCTGAGATACAACACCGGTTCGAACAGGCATGGGAAAGACGGCTCCCATCCGAGCCCGGCCTGACAATCGTGGAGATGATGTACGCGGCTGCGGAGGGGCGTCTTAAGGGAATGGTGATCATGGGGGAGAACCCGATGGTCTCCGACCCGAACCTGAACCACGTTGAGGAAGCTCTAAAGGCACTCGACTTCCTCGCGGTTCAGGATCTCTTCCTAACTGAGACGGCGCAGTTCGCCGACGTCGTCCTGCCCGCGGCATCGTTTGCGGAAACGGACGGAACGTTCACCAACACCGAACGCCGCGTCCTGCTTGTCAACAAAGCGGTTGATCCGCCGGGGGAGGCGTGCGCGGATTGGGAGATCATCTGCAAGTTGGCGACGCGAATGGGTTACCCGATGCACTACGAAACTGCCGCAGAGATCATGGACGAGATCGCGAGTGTGACCCCGATCTACGGCGGGATACACCATCACCGCCTGCGTGAGGAAGGCATTCAGTGGCCATGTCCCGCGGACGACCACCTCGGGACTGAGTTTCTCCACCAAGGCCAATTCAGCCGCGGCAAAGGCCGATTCCACTCGGTTGAGTACGCCCCGCCAGCCGAGATGCCGGACCATGCATTCCCGTTCGTCCTTTCGACGGGGAGGATCCTCCCGCAGTTCCATACGGGATCGATGAGCCGCCGATCAAAGGCACTGAACGCCTATGGTAACGAGGGATACGCAGAAATCCACCCGGCGGATCTGGCGCGCCTCGGGCTGTCCGACGGTGAGCCGGTGCGGGTTGTGAGCCGGCGTGGCT
>CAZBSW010000131.1:0-6067 GCA_964494835.1 uncultured Thermotogae bacterium | reverse complement strand
GAGTTTCTTCTGACCGCCGGAGAGCCTTCCGGCATACTCATCCTTCAACGTGGAAAGATGGAGAAAATCGAGGACTTCGTACGCCTTGTCCATGATCGCAGCCTCTTGTCGCCGTACGTGCCGCCATCTGAGGAATGGATTCCAGATCCGCTCGCCAACTTGTCCGGTCGGCACGAGCATGAGATTCTCCAGCACCGTCATCTCTTTCCACTCACGCGGGATCTGAAAAGTTCTGGCGATCCCTTTTTGGAAGACACGATGTGGACATAGTCCCGTGATCTCCTCCGCATAGAGATGTACAGTTCCCTTATCCGGTCTGAAGAAGCCGGTGAGAAGATTGAACACCGTCGTCTTGCCTGCACCGTTAGGGCCGATCAACCCTGTGATCGTTCCCTCATCGACGGTAAATGAGCACCCATTCACAGCGCGCAGTCCACCAAACCGCTTTGCAAGATCCTTTACAACAAGCACTCTCTTGCACCTCACTTGAAAAGGAAAAACCGATAAGCCTCTCGGCTCTCGGTCCCCGGGTTCTAGCAGCACGCCCCCGGCGCCACTAAATGCCCCATATCAGCATAAAGAAGTGATTGAAGGAATAGCTGCTGTCCGGTTTCACCTCCGAGAGAAACATTCGGCACATCTCTTCCTCCTTGTAACGATCCTAGCAGAGGCGATACGAGTTGTCAATTGCCTCAGGTGAAGAGTTTCTCAAAAGCATACCGGTACAGAGGGGAAACTCTGCAATTCAGACCCGGGCATGATCAGCCTTCAACGAGCGAGAAATCGGTTACACCGTCCCCACCCTGGTGTGCCGGGGCGGGGCCGCATGCGGAAACGAATGAGCAGGAAGAAAGGTAGTTCCTGATAGCGTCGCGCAACACTCCCGTTCCCTTGCCGTGGAGTATGCTGGCGTGCCTGACATCGGCAAGTAAGAGCCGGTCGAGGTATGCCTCGACCTCACGGAGCGCCTCGGCAGTTGTCATCCCCCGTACGTTCAATTGTAACGGTACGCTGTCGATGTGGGGTCGATAAGGCCTGGTACGGAATGATGGCGGCGTTTCCCTCTTCGCTATCGTCGGTTCAAGATCGGTCGCATCGGTGGATAGCCGGATGCCTGAGAGGTCGATCGTAACCTTTCCGTGTGGCGCGATGTGCACGATGCGGCCGTCGGCGTCGACGCTCCTGACGTGCACCGATTCTCCAATGCGGAGTGAGTCCTTATCGAGTGGCTGAGAGTCGTCGGGGGCTGTGTCCGCTGCCGTTCTCGTAGACAGAGCATCACGCATTTCCGCAAGCCTGTTGTATGCATTCCGCAGAGAGACGTCGGTGCGTGCGGCGTTCATCTGTGCCAGCAGTTGTTCGACTTCCAGCTGGCTCTGGCGCAAATAGGTATCCAGATCCTTGATGCGCTCGGAGAGCGTCTCCTCCTTTTCGCGTTCGAATGCCTCTATCTTCTCACGGTACTCTCGCTTCATTCCGTCTATCTCTGCGAGTTCGTGTTCCGCTTGTTGGCGGTGCTCTAGCATCAACTGCCGTTCCCGTTGCAGCTCTTCGATGATGTCTTCCGCGCGGATCTCGCCTTGTGAGAGAAACGATCGCGCTCGCTCCACCAGCTCCGCAGACAATCCGAGTTGGTGTGCGATCACGAATGCGTTGCTCTTTCCGGGAACTCCCTCGATAACTCTGAACGTGGGCGACAGCGTCTGCACATCGAATTCCATCGACGCCGTTTTCACCGCCGGGTGCCGGATGGCGAAGAACTTGAGCGGGGTGAGGTGGGTGGAGACGGCGACGAGCGCTTCGCTTTCCAGGAGTGCTTCAATGATCGCCAGGCCGAGCGCCGCTCCTTCCTGGGGATCGGTCCCCGCGCCGAGTTCATCGAGAAGGATAAGAGAATCGGTATCGGCTGTCTCCAGGATAGAGATGATGTTCTTCATATGCGCCGAGAATGTTGACAAGTTCTGCGAGATCGATTGTTCATCACCGATATCGGTCCTGACCTTGGTGATGATCGGCAGCTCTGAATCGGGAGAGGCGGGGATTGGGATGATCGACTGCGTCATCAGGGTCAGCAAACCGATTGTCTTCAGCGTAACCGTCTTCCCGCCAGTGTTAGGCCCGGTAATCACGGTCATACGCATCTTTCCACCCACGGAGAGCGAAACCGGGACGACTTGATTCACGTGCAGCAGAGGGTGACGGGCGTGCCGGAGAGATATGCGCGTTGTCAGATGCGGGAAGCTGCAGCGGTGGGCAATGGCGTAGGCCGCGCGCGCGAACAAGGAGTCAATGTGAGCGAGGATCGCCCGGTTGCGCGACAACTCCGATCGCTGCTCCTTCACCGCCGATGTAAGTTCTCGCAGGACGCGCAGCCGCTCGTCGTGGATCTCGCTTTCCAGTTGGGCGAGGTTGTTGTTGTCAGGGACGAGCGTGCTCGGCTCGGCGTACAGTGTCTGCCCGGTGGCGGAGCGATCATGCACGATCGCCTCCATCTGTCCGACGGCGCCGCTCTTGATCGGGATCACCAGTCGTCCTGAACGTCGCGTTATCACCTGTTCGCTCATCAGCCCGGGATTACGATCGATCAGCGAACGCAGCTTCTTCTCGATGCGTGCCTCGAGCGTACGATGACGTCCGGTCAAGTCGCGCAGGGCGGAGGAAGCGTCATCGCGTACGCCACCATCCGCATCGAGTGCCTGTCGTATCCGCTTGCCAAGCTGATGCGTCTCGGAGAGGCGTTCCGCATGCTGCCGGAGGGAGACGATCTCTTCGTCCGAGAGGAGCCGCGTGCGGACCTGTTGAGTGGCATCTATGGTCTGCAGTACGGTGAGTAACGATGTGCCGTCGAGAAGCGCCTGTTCATCCGCGCGCTCGAGCAAGTCTGAGATGTCTTCGGCACCGGCGAGGGAGAAGCGGCCGTGGCGGTCGAGGAATGAGACGGCCTCCTCTACCTCAGACATCCCTTGCACGATCGTGTCCCGATCGGTGAGAACATCGAGGCCGTCGATCGCCTCACGGCCGAGCGAAGAACAGGCATACCCTTTTACCAGATCCTTCAGCCGGTCGAACTCCAGATCAGCGATCGTCTTGCTGTTGGCAACGGCCATTGGATCACGGCCCCTCATTACGGGAGAGGCCTCCCTCCCGAGAGAAGGCAAGCGGCGCTGGTGACCATGCGGGTGATGAGTGACTCAACGGGCTCGATCTTGTCGATCATGCCCGATATCTGTCCGGCCATGAGAGATCCGGTGTTTGTGTCGCCATCATACACCGCGCGGCGCAGGCCGCCTACGGCGAGCGTCTCGAACTCATCCCGCGTTCGCTTCTCCTCCTCGTAGCGGGCGAACTGTTTAGACATCTTGTTTGTCAGGGTGCGCACCGGTGCACCAATACTCCTGCCGGTGACGATTGTGCTCCGCTCGTTGGCGTTTAGCACCGCCTGTTTGAAGTTCTCGTGCACGGGGGCTTCCTTAGAGGCAAGGAAGCGCGTTCCCATCTGTATCCCTTCCGCTCCGAGCATGATGGCGGCGGCAAGGCCGCGACCGTCCGCAATTCCACCGGCGGCGACAACCGGTATAGATACGGCGTCGACTACCTGCGGGACAAGGACCATCGTTGTCACTTCTCCCACGTGCCCGCCCGATTCCGTTCCCTCGGCTATGACTCCGTCGGCACCCACACGCTCCATCCGCCGTGCTAGTGAGACTGCTGGGACTACCGGGAATACCTTGATCCCGGCCGATTTCAATCGCGGAATGTACGGAGCGGGATTTCCCGCGCCCGTGGACACCATTGTTACGTGCTCATTCAGCACTACTTCCAGCTGTGCTTCGATGTTCGGGTCCATCAGCATCAGATTGACGCCGAACGGTAGTTCAGTGCGCCGGCGCACCTCGGCGATCTCTTCGGCAAGGATCCCCGGCGGCATCCCCCCCGAACCGATGATTCCCAGGCCGCCAGCGGCCGTGACCGCTGCGACGAGCCGCGCGCGTGATACGTGCGCCATCCCGCCGAGGAAAATCGGGTAGGCAATTCCGAGAATATCGCAGATCCGGTTCTCTCTAAACAGGTTCGTCTCCTCAGACAATGCTCCCTCCATGGTTGTCAACTCGTGGGGAAGATCCGAACACCGTCTGCACCAGACGCCGATGCGACTGTGTCAATGCAATAGCCGATCCCCTATCTCTCACTGATACCAAGTTCCGCCAATGCCGTACGCAATTGTTCATCCGACAGAGCGCCGTGATGCCATTTCGGCTTGTTCTCCATGAACGAGACACCCTTCCCGAGAATGTTGTGACAGGCGAGAAGCGTCGGCCTTCCTGAACCTTGATCGGCGATGAATGCCTCGAACGAAGCGATGATCGCGTCGTAATCGTGGCCGTCAATGTCGTGCACGATCCACCCGAAGTCACGGAACTTAGCGGCAAGGTCGCCGACGTTCATCACCCTCGCCGTATATCCATCGATCTGGCAGCCATTCCAGTCCAGGATGGCACATAGGTTGTCCACGCGATGATGGGCCGCCGCGGTCGCCGCCTCCCACGGCTGCCCTTCTTGGCATTCAGCATCAGATATCGAACAGTAGATCCGTGTTCCATTCCCTGCGATCCTCGCCGCAAGTGCCATACCGACTGCGACAGAAAGCCCGTTGCCGAGCGATCCGCTGGATATCTCCACCCCTGGAATTCTCCACGCGGTCGATGGATGTCCCTGCAAGAGCGCTCCCAGCTTCCGCAGATGCCACAGCTCTTCGCGCGGGAAGTACCCACAATCGGCGAGAATGGCATATAGGATCGGGCATGTGTGTCCGTTGGACAACAAGAAGCGATCACGTTCCGGCCAGTCCGGACGCGTTGGATTGTGGCGCAGGAAGCGATAGTAGAGGACGGTGAGAACATCGGCCATGCCCATCGCTCCACCCGGGTGCCCGGAATTGGCGTTCGTCACCATCTGCAGAATATCGCCTCGCAACTTGTCCGCCTTCTCCTTCAGGACTGGAACATCCATCAATTCCTCCTTCGTCTCTACATCATCTTACATCGGCGATGATACTCGGTCCTGTGCGCCTATTGTACTAGATACGCAATTGACTTAGCGCGCACCCCAGTCGTTGAATGCCCGTTTCCCTTCCGTGGTGATAAACGCCCAGTGCATCAGCTCGTTGTGGTCGTTCTGGAACGTTTCGCCGTGGTCCGAGAGGAAAGCCTTCACCGTATCGACAAGTGACTGCAGCTTCTCGTGTGTCGGAGAGGCAAACGTAGTCGTGATCTGTTCCAACAGCGATTCGTCGACACCGAGAATATTGAGCTCCTCCTGTGACCAGTGAGCCGTGGCCGGCCAGGATTCCATGACGAGAAACAGAAGCTTGATCAGGGCGGCCAATGCACTGCCATATAGCAGTTCGAGGTTCAGGCCCTCGCTTCGCTCGCCCGTCTTGCGCGCGCGCCCGAGGGCGAACAGGAATTCGAGGAAGTGGACGCGCATACGGACTCGACGCACGTCGGGCGGGAGTTGTGCCAGTCGTGCGATGACGGGAGTTAATCTCTCCTCGGGATCGTGCAACACAACCGCATGTTGGTAGGGATAGTGGAACAGATCCTGTGATGCAGTGCCCAATGCGAGAAACTCGCTCATCGGACGGAGGTAGAACTCGTGATCGACGTGTCGCGGCGGGCCGTCATCGATCACAAACACATGTTTCTCTTCGTCGGGAAGAGCCGCATATACGCCGTCTTCGACGATCACCTCGATATCGTAATCGGAAAGGTGATCACGAAACGGCCGGGTGGAAGAGCCGAGGACATAGATACCGATCACTCCCTCCTTCGCCAAATAGGGTTCGATCAGTTCGCGTGCGCGTTCCATAAAGATTGCCTCCCGTCTACGACTGTCGAGGTGAGGAAACAAGCGGAAGAAAGACTGGTGGGTGGTACAGGACTTGAACCTGTGGCCTCATGCACGTCAAGCATGCGCTCTCCCAGCTGAGCTAACCACCCAGATCGTATCGGAAGGCGGCGAGCGGATTCGAACCGCTGAATCAGGGATTTGCAGTCCCTTGCCTTTC
>CAZBSW010000130.1:0-6082 GCA_964494835.1 uncultured Thermotogae bacterium | reverse complement strand
CTCTGCACCTCGGTCATTTCCAGGCCGAAGTCCTTCGCTGCTTGATCAGTTCCCTTGAAGCCCATGTCGTTGAACGAAAGGTCCCCGCGTCCACCGACATCGAGCACGACACCGACCTTTCCGCTTGCCAATCCGGCCAGGGAAACCCCCAGCAACAAGACCAGCATCAAGGCCACCACTTTCTTCACAAGCGCCTCCTTTTTCCTCCAGTTGTGCTGGACCATCCAGCACTCACTCAGCATCTATTCTACTGTACAATCCCGACAAGACAAAATCTGTAATGACTACCGGCGCAGCCCTTATCTGCTTTAAGCCGGGGGCTCCCTCCTTTGGTTTAGTATCCCTTAGATAACAAGGATCGACTGACCCAACTGCAGATTGCTGATCCTCCTTCCTCATCTTACCGCGTCTCCGGTTTGCCTGCTCCACGTGTTATGAGTCGGGGGAGGGATGTAGTACAACAGTACAGGGGGTCCCAGTCGTTCTTCCACAGGAACAATCGCAATCCTCCCATCATAGAACAAACAGGGCCACTACTAGATCGGCGATGGCCGCGATCGCTACTGGCAACGCCATTCGGCGCAGGAATCTCCCTATCGATACCGAGAAGTACTCCAATGAAACGGACACACACGGATGCACGGGGCTGATGACATAACCAAGGTAGACCGCAAAGTAAGTGACGGCGAAAGCAGCAAGCGTTATCGCCCCATGTGTGGTCATGAATACCGGCACAACGATCGCAATCGGCGCCTGGATGCGACCGGTGATGACGCCGAGAATGAAACCGATCACAATACACAGTATGACAGGCGGCAGATCGAGCTCCGCCAGGACCTGCGGCGCACCGGAGGCCGTGAATGTGTTTAAGAACAGGAACATTGCTAGGATAAGCGCCGCATACTTCCACGGTTGCATCTTTCTGTTTATCTCTCTCAACGCGCTTCCTCCGATGCGTCCTTTCACCATCGCAATGACAAGACTCACCATTACACCGACTGCCGTACCGATCTCAGCGTAAGGAAGCGAAAAGACCGTCTTTAGTAAGAGATCGATCGCCGGCGCAGCAACGATGATCCCCAAAGGGACGAGGAGGCCCGCGAGCGAGAACGTATCCGTATACTCCATCTTGTCTTCAACACGGCGCAACAGCGTGATGTAGCCGATCAAGGAGGTGGCGATGAAGGCGGGAAAGAGGAGGGATATCGCCTGGTAGAGGCCGACCGACGCGATCTTCGTCGAGGCGATCAACGAAGATCCAAGCGGGTAGACGAGGAGGAATGCATGTCGGAACCAGACATTTCCCGCAACCTTCACGTCGGACGAGACGTTTTCTCCTCCACGTTCGATCAACGGCGCGGAGAGGAGAGCGCCGCCGGGCATGGGGAGCATCCCAAGTAACGCCGGTGCAGCAGCGAAGAACGCGCGTTTGCCGATCCGCATGTTCGCCACCAGCCGGTCCATCTCCCCTGACATCTCGAGCGCACCGCCGATCAACGGGATTATGCCGACGACAAACGCGATGAGGATGATCGAGGGATCCCCGAACGTTCGTGTAAGCACTGACAACATGTCATGCGATGAGAGCGTGAACAGAGCCAGGATCACGGACGCCGCCGACATCGCGAGCAGGATACTGCGACGTGAAAGATAGAGGAGACAGGCGATACAGAGCGAAAATCCGATCCAGATCACAAAGCCACCCCTTCTACGGCCATATCAGAATAGTTGGTAGCGTACCCGATTCGCCCTCACCTTCCAAGATGCGGATTGCCTAAGTGATTGCCAATGATGGAGAATGGCTCCGGAGGAAGAATATGGAAAACTTGAAAGAAGCGATGAATGAAGCGCTGATTGATGGGAGACTCCCATGTGCACAGGCGTTCGCAATCGCGGAAAGGATGAATGTCAAGCCGGTTTCAGTCGGGCAGGCAGCGACACAGGCATCGATAAAGATTTCACACTGTCAGCTCGGCCTGTTTGGAGGGGCAAAGCAAAAGCATCCGCCCACCGCAACTACAAACGAGACCTTGGATTCTCTGAAGCAGATGATCCAGTCCCGCTTGGTCGAAGGCGATCTTCCCTGCGAGAAGGCATGGCAGATTGCGGACGAGCTTGGAGTTTCCAGGACTACCGTATCCGCGATCGCTGATACACTCAACATCCGCATCAGCGCCTGCCAGCTCGGCTGTTTCAACTAGTACCCACAACTCAAGCGCCAGATACAGGATTCAACGGCTGCTTGCCGGAAAGAACAGAGATGACGTTATCGACCGCGATTCGGGCGAGTGCCCGGCGCGTGGCCACGGTGCCGCTTCCGATGTGCGGAGCGAGGACAACCCGTTGTGTAAGTTCGAGCAATCCCGCGTCGACTCGCGGTTCGTGTTCATAGACATCGAGTCCGGCGCCGGCAATTTCACCCGATCTGAGTGCCCACACCAGCGCCGCCTCGTCGACCACCGGTCCACGGGCCACGTTCACCAATATCGCCGTCTTCTTCATCCGGCGGAATGCCTCCCTATCGAACAAGTGTTGGGTCTCTTCCGTAAGCGGCGTATGAACACAGACAAAGTCACTCTCCTCGAGGAGTGACTCAAACGACACCTGCGTTGCGTTCAATGCCTCCTCCGCTGCAACGTTGTAACCACGATTATGGTAAAGGATGTTCATGTCGAAGCCGCGGCGTCCACGCCGGGCGACCGCTGTCCCGATGCGGCCCATTCCCACAATGCCAAGCGTCTTCTTGTACAAATCGAGCCCGAGATGCGGCTGCATCAGCTCCCAACCGAGGAATCGCCCGGCACGGACAAAGCCATCCGCCTCCACAATCCGGCGCGCCGCTGCGAGGAGGAGGGCAAAGGCAAGGTCGGCCGTCGTCTCGGTGAGCGCACCTGGGGTGTTAGTGACGACGATGCCCGCCGCCTGCGCGGCCGCGACATCGATATTGTCATAGCCAACTCCGAGATTGGCAATTATCTTCAACCGGGGCGCAGCCGCGACCAACTCGGCATCGATCCGATCGGACAGGAGGCAGATCAATCCCTCGGCCGACTTCACATTTTCTAAGAGCTCGACCGGTGCAACAGGCCCGGCATCATCGCGCATTTCGACATCATGGCCGACGTTACGGAGTCGTTCGATCTCATCTGCAAACACACGGCATGTGACATAGATCTTGGCCATTGGTTACTCCTTGTGGATCGCTGCACGCGCAAGCATGTCGCAACGTTCGTTCTCCTCATCGCCGGCGTGCCCCTCCACCCAGTGGAACGTAATCTCATGCCCGTCGACCAGGCGATCGAGCTCACGCCACAGGTCATCGTTCTTCACCGGCAGGAAGCGTTTGCCGCTCCTCCTTTTCCAGCCATTCTTCTTCCAGTCGGCAATCCACTCCGTGATTCCCTTCTTGAGATATGTCGAGTCAGTGAACAGCTCCACCTGCGATGGCGCACGCAACACCTTGAGTGCCTCGATCGCCGCAGTGAGCTCCATACGATTGTTCGTCGTCTGAAAATCGGATCCCGAGATTTCCCTACGATGCGGTCCGCTCTTGAGGATAGCGCCCCACCCTCCCGGTCCCGGATTCCCGCTGCACGCTCCATCGGTATAGATCGTCACTCGTTTCACACGGAACAAGTTAGCCGATCACCGGTCACTTGTCGAGTCCTACCGGTAGATCCTCGGGCTACAAAGTCATGTCAATCCGCAGGATGTGCGTGCGAATATTCGGGATGGATACGCGTGTTTTCCCCATTAGTCATTCCAAGAACGGCGTCGTGACGGGCATAAGATCAATCTTTATAACCTTGTGCTCGGAAGGGATCTTGGTCTACATGAGGCAATGAGGTAAGCTCCGTTCCGCAAGTGGCGCGACCGAGCTACGATCACTGACTGCCGTCGTCATACACTTGCCACACGTCGTCTGACCGTTGCCCGCATCCTTTAGACAGGCTACCATCTAGCGATCTTGGCCAATAGCGAGGAAGTATGTCCGAACCACAGACGATCTTGCTTTTCGGTGATGCCTACCGCTGCGAGCGAGCGCTCGTGACACGGGAAGAGACGATCCGTGCCGTTGATCCGCATGTGGAGCGGCGCACCATGTTCGCAGACGAGATCGATCCATCCGCGTTGGCGCTTGAATTCCGTTCGGCACCGCTATTCGCTACCACTCGTCACTTCGTCGTCCGTCGGGCAGAGAAGATGAGTCCGAAGACCCTCTCCCTCATGATCGGCGATCCCCTTTTGCCGGAGACGTTCCTCACGCTTGTGGCCGTCGACTTGAAGGGGACGAGCCCGCTCGTCAAGGAAGCAAAGAATCACGTGGAAGTGCACGCGCTTCCGCCATTGCGGGGGAAGGGGCGGGGAGAAGAGTACGCCCGACTGATCGCTGATGAGGGACTCCGACTCTCCTCTACAGCGCGGAAGGCGCTCGCCGTGCGCTGCGGCGATGATCTGCTCGCGCTCAGACAGGAAGTGCGAAAACTGCGTGCGTTTGCCTCCCAGGAGGAGCTGAACGAGGAGACAGTCTCCCGCCTAACGTTCAGCGCAGGCGAGGTGTCGATCTATCCATTACTAGATTCCGTACTTGAACGCAATCTGAGCGCCGCCTTCACACGTCTCGCTGGCCTGTATGACGATCCGGGAAGGACGTTCTCGGCCCTCATTCACCATCTGACGCGGGTGTTGATGGTGCGTGTCCTGATCGATGATGGGATGGACGTCGCCAAGATCGCATCTCTGCTCGGCTTGCCCAGTTGGCTGGTACGGCGATCGTTCGGGCAGGCAAAGGAACACACCACTCGCGGACTGACCGCCGCTCTCGACCTGGCGATCGAACTCGACCTTGAGATCAAGAACGGCGGTATCCGTCCTCTTGATGCCCTATTGAAGCTTGTCCTGTTTGTTACGACTCAGTCGTCACCCGAACCGGAATGTGCTCAGCAAACCCGGCTTTTTCGAGCAGCAGCCGGCTAGCGATGAGGGCACAATACAGGCTTCCCAGCACACCGATTCCCAGCGTGATTGCGAATCCCTTGATCGGACCGGTTCCGACAAGGAGCAGAATCAACGCCGTTATCAGTGTGGTAATATTTGCGTCCAGCAGGGTAGAGAGAGACTTTTCGAATCCCGTGCGCACCGCCGCAAGCGGAGACTTGCCCGTTCGCCTCTCTTCCTTGATTCGCTCGAATACGATCACGTTTGCGTCGACCGTCATACCGATTGTCAGGATGATACCGGCAATTCCCGGCAAGGTAAGCGTTGCATGGAAGATCACGAGTGCCGCAAACACTATCAGCATGTTAAGGACGAGGGCGGCCTGAGCAACCACACCCAGTAAGCGATAGTACACCGGCATGTAAAGCAAAATCAGGACGAAGCCAATGACGATGGTCAGCATGCCGCGTCTTATCGAGTCACTTCCCAGCGTCGGACCGACTGTATTCTCCTCGACGACCTTCACCGCCACCGGCAGTGCACCGGCACGAAGAACTACGGCGATCCGTGTTGCCTCTTCTTTGGTGAACTTGCCGCTGATGGTGGTCGTATTCTGGACGTTCCGCCAGCCCTGTGCCGCCGCATCCTTGATCGACTGCGTGATGCGGGGAGCGCTGTATATCACGTTATCCAGCACAACTGCGAGCAGGTCGCCCTCGTTCTGCGGCGTGTTTGGATCGTCGCCCTTCAGCGTTCGAAGCGCGTTGACGAAGTCCTGCGCTCCTTGCTGATTGAATGTGAGGGCGATGTACAGTTGGCCGGCGTTCTGCATCGATTGCGAGGTGCGTACACGCGCATCGGACAGGGCGGCACCGGTCAATAGCGGCGCTGTGTCCACCAAGTATGGGATCCCGTCGCGGTCTTTCAGAACTTCCTGCGAGGTCGATGTCGGCACCAAATCGGAATTGGGGCTCGTCCCCGCTTGGATCACCTTGTGAAATTCAAGGATCGCCGTTTGTCCGATCAGCTGCCGCGCCTGGGCGGGATCTTTCGTCCCGGGAAGGTTCACCAACACCCTATCGGTCCCCTTCTGTTTGATCTCTGAATTAGTCATGCAGTACTGATCGACGCGGTTGTTGAGGAT
>CAZBSW010000129.1:0-6122 GCA_964494835.1 uncultured Thermotogae bacterium | reverse complement strand
TGTTCAAGGGAGCGCTATAGTGCTTATAGGAGGTGATGCGCCATGCGTAACATGCTGTTGATCGTCGTCTTCAGCGTCATTATCGGGTTGGTTGTATCGGTTGTTGGGTTGGGAGAGACGGTGCGCTACACTCTCGCAACCGGCCAGGATCTGGTGCGCTATCCAGGTATCGTCCCAGTGAGTGAGAGGCAGGGTGAGGCACCGCTGTATGCGGTGCTCCTTCCCGGGACGAATCTTGTTGTCATCATCCGCCCGATTACCGAAAGCGAATATGGTTCATTTCAGGTGCAGGCGATCTCCGTGCAAATGATCGAGCAGCAGATGCTCGCTGCCGCAGTCGTACTACCACTGATGAGTGAGAGTGACGTGGCGGCGTTATCGACAGATCTAGTGGTGCTGCTCGAACGGCAGATAAACGAGGTGAGCGGGTTCGACGTCTTCACCGTCTTTGGTAGTTAGCCGCCTCCTACAGGTGGGAACAGGGCGACCCGATCTCCTTGGTGCAGGCGTTGCCCAGGAGAAGCGATTCTGCCATTTACGAATACAAGGTGAATCGCTCCTTTCGGGATGGAGAGGCTTTGGGCGAGTTGGCTCACGCTGGTTTCGGTGTTGACACACATCGGTGTTGGTTTGCCCGCGGCAATTCCGGGAACAATCGCCGCAAGCGTTGCGTACAGTAGGAGTTCGATCCTAATCTTATCTGTCATCGCCGTGCTTCGCTTCGAAGTACCACTTATACAGAAGCTGCATATCGTCAGGGAAGAGACCCAAGCGATCACCGGAATGAAGCACGCGATCGAGCGAGGAGTATTCGCCATTGACAAAGATATTTGCTCCCAGGGCGGTCTTGTTGATTCCAAGTCTAGCTACGGCTGCAGCGATCGTCTCTTCCTTTTCGATATCAAGATGGACGATCGAATCGCCGCGTGGATCGCTATCGGAAGCAAAACGCCGTAGTTTTCCGTATAGATGGATCTCGATTCGATTCATGATAAACTGAACATGCGGCAGATCGATGCCGGCCCACCGCATGTAACACTTCGCCTCAGTTGAGGACGCTGTCCAATTCGTCGTTTGATATGTCCCACACCGTGTTGTGCGGCGGGAGCGGTTCGCGGCCCATGAACTCGGGGAGGCGATCGTTTGCAGCTGTAAATCCGGCGCCCCGATTGAACTCTCGCTCCATGCCGATGATCTCCTTACCGATCCGGGCGACGTCGTCGCTGGTCCATTGCGTGCCGAGGAGGCCGTTGCATTCATCGACCATCCCTTCGAATCCAGATGGGATATCGAGGATGGCGAATGCAATGAACAGGCAATGACCGCTCGAATCGATGAATGCGGTCGCATGCTGGAAGCCGCGAGTCATCTCCACTTTCTTTCTCTCCAGGGGATCGGCCTCGCCGGCGACACCGAGGACCTCGGTGGCGATCGTGTATCCAGAAGTGTGATCGGCGCCCATTGTTGACACGGCGTAAGTCATTCCGATCCCCTTGATCGCGCGTGGTTCATACGCAGGCATGTTCTGTCCCTTGACGGCGGGGACGCGCTCTACTCCCAATACACGCCCGGTCGTGACCGCACCGCTTCCCAGTATGCGTCCGAGCGGCGTTCCTGTACCGATTTCATCGACGAGTTCCAGCGCCTTCTTTCCGTCTCCGAAATTGGCGATCCCTCCTTCCATGGCAACCGCGATCGTTCCGCCGATCTCGATAGTGTCCAGGCCATAATCGTTGCACCTATTCACGAGTTCGGCGATTGTATCAAGGTCATCGATTCCGCAGTTAGGTCCGAACGCCCAATCCGACTCGTATTCAACGCATGATACATGCTCGCTTCCATCTGGACGGTACAGAGTGTTGGAGCATTGGATGATGCATCCGGGACTGCAGGCGTGATTGTAAACCTCTTCTCCGGTGCGTTCCTTGTTGATCTCGAAAATCGCCTCACCAGCCACTTTGGCTGCCCCCTCGAACCGCCCGCTACGGAAGTTGCGTGTTGGCAGTCCCCCAGCCTCATTGATTATATTGATCAATACGGCCGTTCCGTATGCGTTCAGTGCTCCTTTCGGCTTGGTTATCGCATGCGATGTCAGGGCGTCGGCGAGTTTCTTCCGCCCTTGCTCGAACAACTCCTTGTTTGCCATCTCCACACCCGGTGCATCGGTGTCATCGAGAATGATAAACTTCAGGCCCTTACTTCCGAGTACTGCACCCATCCCGCCACGTCCCGCATAGCGCGTGGCACGTCCTTTCATATCGTTGAAGCAAACACCGGCGCTCCCGAGTCGGTACTCTCCGGCCGGACCGATACCGAGGATGGAGGTATGGGACACGCCTCCGTGCTCATGAAACAGCCGCTCGTACGCGGAGCCTAGCTTCATTCCGGCATACTCGTCTGCTGGGGAGAACCTTGCACCATCCTTGTTGATCTTGACGGTCCAATACTTTTCTCTATCGGCAGACTTTCCTTCGACGACGATCGCCTTGATTCGCAGACGTGCGAGCATGTGAGCGAACGCGGTACCGGCGTTCGACTCCTTGATGGTTCCCGTAAGTGGCGATTTTGCTCCCACTGAGACACGTGCGGATGAGGGTGAAGTTGTACCGCTTACAATGCCAGAAGCAATGACAACCTTGTTGCTTGGTCCGAGTGGATGACATGTGGGTGGTACCTCATCGGAGACGATACTTGATGTCAACCAACGCCCGGCCCGCAGCAAATACCTCTCTGGCACGTTTTCAAAGGTGGCAGTGAGGTTAGCCATGTCGATGCGTAAGAGGGTCTGCACGATTGATCAACTCCTTTTCCGTACAAAGTGCAATTCCTTCTACTTGTAATACTCGATAGAAAGACAAGATCGCCCGCTTGTCTCACTATAGGACAGAATCCCGGGTAAGACAAACCGAAACGTCGGCTGTGAACGCGGAAGCGATGTCCATTATTGGAAGGGGCATCTTTGATGCCCTGCTCAGAGAGTGGGCATTCGTTGTATAGCCTCAAACTCGCTAGAGTGAGATGTCTAGCAGTACATTAGACTGAAAGGAGGGGGCAGATGAGAAGGTGGGGGGTGTTGTTGGGATTGTTGCTGCTTGTTAGCCTTGCACTGAGTGGAGAGGCAATATCGCTCTGTGATTATCACTCACTGGTGACGGCGTTGACCGATGTCGGACTGTCGCTCGGGTATCGCTACTTCGATGATGGTGCTACGTCCGGGGTGGATGTGAACGGTGGTCGGATCGCGGTCGATTACGATCAGGTGTTCGATTCTGCGGATATGGGATTCTCACTTTCCGGTCTGGCTGAGTTCACGCTCGACCGGTTCATTCCCACCGGTTGGTTCGGTCAGGGTGCAGGGACATTCCGTTTCTACCAGGCACCCGACTCTTCGTTCTTCGCGTTCGGCGGTACGGAGGGGACCCTGTCCCCCGATGTGATCGGACTTGAGATCCGAACTGGCATAGGGTACGGACGGTTCACCGATGTAACACCGCTTGCCAAGGCGATGGAGATCGATGAGGCACTCCTTGGGCAGAAGGCGATTACTGAGCGATTGCCCTCTGATGTAATGATGGCGATCGCCTCTACAATCGGTAAGGGCGCTGAGTATGCCACGGTCGAGGACCTGGTGGCGGAAATCGAGACGTTGATTGAAGGAGCAAGTGGAATCAACCTCGATGCGCATGCTCTCCTGACGATCGAGGAGATCGTCTTGATGACAGGCGATGACCGCAAATGCGGCTGGGCGGTGCAAGGGGGAATCGGATACGAATTGATCGATCCGTTCGGAGGTGAACGGGATGTCGTTCTGGCATGCAGTGCCGATGCTGCACTCGCTTCCACTACCAAGGATCAGATGGTACTCCATGCCAGTTTCTCCGGACCGTTCAATATTCTGAATGAAAACGCGATCACTGCGACGCTCGTGTACGAGTATGAACTATCGCAAGACGGCTCGTTGGTTGTAAACTACGCTTTTCAGCGGGCAAAACCGGCGGACGCTGCTGCCAGTATCAGCCATGCAGCGTCTATTGGACTCGGGTTCGATATCGGTGGTGCCGATCTCGGGCTTCAGGTATCACTCACCAAAGAGGCTGCGGATCCCGCGTGGTCGATAGATGTTTCGATCAGTGCGACGATGAAGCTGTTGTAGGCTACCGGAAGTACGAAACTGAAACGCGAATCATGACAGAGAGTGATTCGCGTTTCTTGTTCATGCGGCAATAACGCTGCGGTAAGTGTTAATGTACAGTCACTACGAATGAGACGGTCTGTTCCGGTTCTTCTGTCTCCCACGGCCGCTGGTAATCGAAACGGAGTGTCTGCGTGCCCGACGATACCGCCGTGTAGCGGAAGAAGAACGTCCCGCCACCGCCGACCATTGCAGGGTCGATTGGGTCGGGGAGATAGTCGATCCCGTCGATCTCCTCAAGAATACCGTTGTCCAGTGCATCCACCAGCTGCCATCTGTATCCGGTGGTCGGATTTCCGTGCAGTGCGAACACCAACAGATCTCCCACGTTGAGATCGATCGCATGTTCGCCTTCGGTGGCATCGAACAACCGGTATATCATGAGTTGTGCTCCACAGACAGAGGCATGTGAAGAGACGCGGAGCGCTCCCGTTCCCTCCTCTGGAGAGATTACCTGCAGTCTTGCCCGGAACTCGCCCATGGTCGTATCGACGACTACCGTGTATTCGCCCTCGGCAAGTGGCGCGCCGGACGGATCGGTAAGATTCAAGCGTCCCACCCATTCGTCATGCGCCACGGGAAATGGGGAAGTTTCGTCCACATACGGTATCGTATCACCGCTTCCGTTCAGCAGGCGCAGTCCGGTGACAAGTAGCGGATCGCACATACACGGACAAGGGGCGTCACGGCCTATCTCCACAGCAAGCGCGGATCCCGACGTGAAGAGGAACGTTCCGATCGTTGCTCGCACCGGTCCATCTGAGGAGGCGGATGCAGATGCGCTGCTCCCGCTCTCGGCGAATGTTATCCCTCCTATGATTGGGAAGAACAGTATCACAAACAACAAATAACAGACGGACTTTCTGTTCATCGGCATCACCTCGAATTACATACCCGCAGTTATGGACGTCGGTTTCACCCAACGGGTATTCCCGCTCATGCAGGTCGAGACGAACGGACGAGCGCGCCGAGCAGATCTTGACCAGGTAGTTGCTATCACCTAGAGTGGGGGAAGTCTTCCCCGTACGGTACAACAGAAAAGTTGCTCCTCTAACTATGTATGGCGGTGCTTGTATGAAGATCAGAATGTCTGCTTGTTCGGCTTTCTCTTTGGCCTCTATCGTGCGGTCGCACGGGTGGTCCAATCTTGTACCGTTCACCGTCGCCTCAGGCGGGTTAGGGTATGTCGATCGCTTGGCCTCAGGACGGGTAGTGGCGCTCTTCATCACCCAATCCGGTAACGGGGTGATCATAGAGGTGAATGCTCGGCTGAGCGTCCACGAGCAGGAAGAAGTGGCACGAGTGGTAAACTGGATGCTGGGGCTCAACCAGGATTTTTCCGCTTTCTATGATCTAATCCGAAACGAACCCAGGCTAGCAAAGGTGGAAAAAGAGGCGCAGGGACAAGTGTTACGCTGTCCAACACTCTTTGAAGATGCGGTCAAGACAATACTCACCACCAACACGAGTTGGAGCGGTACGACTCAGATGGTCAAGGCGCTCGTTGATCGCTTCGGGGAGCCGTTGCCGGCAGATTCACGCCGGCACGCGTTCCCTACGCCGGCAAAACTTGCATGTTCGGATGTGGAAGAACTGCGTGCTGCCGCACGACTTGGATACCGCGCTTCTTACGTGTTTGAACTGGCACAAGCTGTAGCCACAGGAAAACTGGATCTGGAAGCGTTTAAGGATGCTGACACAACAACGGATGACCTGCGCAAGCGGCTGCTTGCAATCAAGGGGATAGGCAGTTATGCGACGGCAAATCTGCTGATGATCGTAGGTCGGTACGATTATGTCCCGGTCGATTCGTGGGCGGTGAAGCTAGTGTCACGTGAATGGCACCAAGGTCAGCCAATAGGAAAGGAGGAAGTGGAGACTGCATTCGCTCGCTGGGGAAGATGGCAGGGACTTGTGTACTGGCTGTGGG
>CAZBSW010000128.1:0-6123 GCA_964494835.1 uncultured Thermotogae bacterium | reverse complement strand
GTCCCTTTGAGTGGACGATTGACACCGATTCCGAGTATCCCGTCGATCACGCAGTCCGCCTCTTCCAGTGCCTTCTCCAACGCGTCGATGCTCTCCTCGATAACAGTTAGCCGTTCTGGGGCGCGGGCGGAGAATAGGCTCGCCATCTCACTGCTCGTTGGTGAGAGAGTACAGATGGGGGCGAGGACGAATGCGCGTACCTCGATCCCTGCTTCATGCAGGCGGCGGGCGCAGACGAGAGCGTCTCCGCCGTTTCCGCCGCTTCCAGCGACTACTACAACACGACGCACGTGTAGCCGCGCAAGGACAAACTCGGCGACCGCGCTTCCCGCTGTTTCCATCAGGGTCGCTTCCGGGACGCCACGCCGCACCGCCTCCCTATCAAGGGCCTTGATCTGCTCAGCGGAGAAGACTTTCATCATGCTCATCTTCGTCTCCAAGGTTAACCCTGCGTCACGGCAGGCTCCGTCTCTAACATCGCCACAATCTCCCGGCCTACCTCTTCTTCGGTCTTCCCCGTCACATCGATCCAGGTGACACCTTTGTCGCGGCGGAACCACGTCATCTGGCGGCGGGCAAGGGCCCACGTGTTGTTGACAATTTGCTGTTCGAGTTCGCTGTGTGTGATCTCATCGTCGAGGTAAGAGAATGTCTCTTGCACACCGATCGTGCGGTAAGCCTGACAGTTAGGCGTGAGGCCCTGCGCGCGTAGGGCACCCACTTCGTCGATTAAGCCGGCGGCGAGCATCTTGTGCACGCGGGCGGCGATGGCACGACGATGGTCGTCGCGGTCGCACCGCAGGCCGAAGACTCGAAATGGATACGGGAGGGGACGGGCCTTCTGCTGTAATTGGCTGATCGGTTTCCCGACTGTCAAGGCGACCTCGAGCGCGCGCACGATGCGGAGGCGATCATTAGGGTGGATCACGGAAGCGGCGGCCGGATCAACGTTCTGCAGGCGCGCATACAGTTGATCGAGCGGCTTGGCGGAAAGCACAGCACGCAGCCGCTTGTCGGCAGCCGGGCCAGCGAAGATCCCGCGCAGGACCGCACCTAAGTAGAGGGTACCGCCGCCTACGATGATCGGCGTCTTCCCCCGCTCCCATATCTGCGGGACAAGTCGCTCGACGTCTCGGCGGAAGGCCATCGCGTTGTAAGTGCCGTCTGCGGGGACAATGTCGATCAGGTGGTGGGGAACGGTGATGAGCGTTTCGCGAGACGGCTTGTCAGTGACAATGTCGAGGCTGCGAAAGAAGGCACGCGAATCGGCCGAGATTATCTCGCCACCATCCACGGACCTGGATGCGACTGCGATCGCCGCTTCGCTCTTACCGACCGCGGTCGGACCTAGGATCACCAGCACGCGCTTCAGGATCGACAATTAATCTTCACCGAGGAGGAGTTCGCGAAACCGCTTCAGTTCGGTGCGACGGGAAGGGTGTTTCAGCTTCTCTATCGCCTTGATCTCAATCTGGCGCACGCGCTCACGTGTGATGTTGAACTTGAGCGACACGTCCTTGAGAGTGCGCGGGTGGCCGTCATCGAGGCCGTAGCGCAAGCGGAGGATCTCCCGCTCGCGTTCGTCGAGTTGGTCAAGAGCACGGTTCAGTTGCTCCTTCAAGAACATACGGAACGTCTCTTTGGTCGGAGAGGGGGAAGAAGGATCTTCGATGAAATCCCCGAGCGTGTCCTCGTCCTCCTCGCCGATCGGACGCTCCAGCGAAGCGGTGTACGAGGAGACGTTCTCCACCTTCTTTATCTTGTCGATGCTCATATTCATCAGCTTGGAGAGGTCTTCCAGCGTGGGTGCGGCGCCGTGTTTCTGGATGAACTCACGCTTGATCCGACTCAGGTCTCGCACTGTTTCGATCATGTGGACGGGCACCCGGATTGTGCGTGATTGATCCGCGATCGCCCGCGTGATCGCTTGTCGGATCCACCAGGTGGCGTAGGTAGAGAACTTGAATCCTTTTGTGTAGTCAAACTTCTCTACCGCCTTCATCAGTCCCATGTTCCCCTCTTGAATGAGATCGAGGAACGACAAGCCACGGTTGGTGTACCGTTTGGCGATCGAGACGACGAGACGGAGATTGGATATCGTCAGACGTTCGCGTGCTTCTCGTGCCTGTGCCGCTATCTCTTCCAGCTCCTGTCCCTTCTCTTTGAGGGTGCGGACGAGATCAGCGTCGCTCAACTTGGAGGCGAGGCCGAGCGCCTTGGCCGCTTCTTTCCCCCTCTTGACGCGTTCTTTCAGTTCCTCACGCTTTGCCTCCGGGACCCCTTTCTTAGGGAGTGCGGTGCGGCTCAGCGCATCGGCGCCGTTTCGGATCGCGTGAACCCAATCGCTCTTCTCCATCGCCATTGCAAGTTCTACTTCTTCTTCTTTTGTCAGAAGCGGGTACTTGCCGATCTCGCGCAGGTAGGTCTTTACCGGGTCCTCTCGGTGCGATGATCGTCGCATATCGGCGAGTCTGGTCCTACGGCGCGGTCTTGCCGTTTCAGATTCCTCCGAATCATCGTCTGATATCTCATCGTCGGGCGTGCCGTCATCCGAGTCCGAATCCGAATCCGAGATTTCTTCTAGAAGGAGCTCATCGGTGTCTGAATCGTCGTCTGTAAGGGCATCTTCAGGTGGCTCTGCAGGGACGAGTTCCTCATCATCGACGACCTCTTCCTCAATCCGGTCGTTTTCAGTGGGCGTTGTCTGCGTTTGCTCGTCTTTGTCCTGCTGCTTGCGTTTTGCCATCTTTCCTCCTCCTGGACAGTCGCTTTGCTGTCAGCTCGCGGTATGCCCGTTGTAGCTCATTGAGCAAACGATGGTCCCCTGCTTTCTCCGCGCTTTCAGTCTCCACGCGCAAACGTGCCAGTTCCTTCTCTATTTCCGGCAGTGCTGCAAGCCGCGTCAGTGCGTCCTGCAGCACCTTCTCCACGTCGCTGTACCGTGGTTCGGCCAACGCGAGATAGCTCACCTGTTGAATCATCTCTTCGTCAAGGCCGTCAACCAATGAAGATGGATCGACCGGCCCTCGTGTCTCCGATAGCGCGGTTACAATCGGCCGGTACCGCGGCGAGAAGTCCTCCACTGATACATGAGCCCCCACCCTATCCCATGTTACGTGTCCGTGAAGGATGAGAGAGAGTATTGTCTGCTCTGGATCCCAATGTCTCTTTTCCGGGTCGGACGTTCTTTCTTGTTGTGAGTCCGCCTCAGGTATTTCCAGGCGGCCACTAGAGAGCGCTTTCTCGACATCATCAGGTGGAAGACCAAGAATATCTTCAAGACGAGTGGTGATTTCCTTTCGCAGGGGAAGGCTTGTGATCTCTTGATAGAACAATCGCACCTCTTCCAACATTGCTTCCTTGCCGGTTATCGACGCGGTATCGTGCCGTTCTTTCAATGATTCGATGTAGAATATGTGGAACGGGACTGCAGCATCGACTGCTTTCAGCATCTCTTCCCCTCCGTCACGGCGGACAAGGCTGTCAGGGTCGTCGCCTTGGGGCAAGCGCGCTACGCGAACGGAAAGCCCACGATTGCGCAATATGCCCATCCCACGTAGCGATGCCATCCCTCCCGCCATATCTCGGTCGTAGGCTATCACCACTTCCTCGGCGAATCGGCCCAACAGATCGGCCTGTCCCCGGGTGAGAGATGTGCCCATACTACCGACCGCGTTGGTGATTCCGGCCAGATGGAGAGATATCACATCCGTGTACCCCTCAACCAGAATTGCCGTCTTCTTCTCGCGTAGCGCATTCCGCGCCCACGATAGACCGTATAGCTGGTTTCCCTTGTCGAATACTCCTGTCTTTGGTGAGTTGAGATACTTCGGCTCGCCAGCGAACGCCCGCCCACCGAAGGCGATTGGGTGGTTGGATAGGTCGTAGATCGGAAATATCACACGGTCTCGGAAGCGATCATATACCGTGCCGTTGTCCCGCTTGATCAGGAGGCCGAGGTCAATGAGTTGTTTCATTCCGTACTGTTCTGCGAAACGCTTCTGCAGGGAATGCCCCCCCGCAGGGGCATACCCTAGGCCAAACCGTTTCCATACCTCCTCTGGATATCCACGGTTGATCAGATATTCGCGTGCACGACGCCCGCCGGCGTTGTTCGTCAGGTTCTTTGTAAACCAATGCGCGACTGCGATGTTGACCGAAAACAGGTCTTCGCGCGCTTTGTCGTTGCGTTTGCTGAGCGATACGCCGGCCTCCGCCGCTAGGCGCTCGGCAGCTTCTACGAACGACAGCTTCTCGATCTTCATCAAGAAGGCGAACAGATCTCCCCCCTCGTTGCAGCCGAAGCAGTGCCACAGCCCTTTGTCCGGGCTTACCCAGAAAGAGGGGGTGTCATCCTTGTGAAACGGGCATCTTCCCTTGTAGCTCGAGCCGCTCTTTGTCAAAGTCACATAGCGTGAGATTATGGAGGCGATGTCGATCCGTTCCTTGATCTGCTGAATGTCGGTCCTATCTCTTGTCATCTATCGTCTCCATTCGAGGAGAAACGGATTCGTTTGTCGCTCCCTTGCGAGTGTGGTCTTCGGTCCGTGTCCGGGGAAGACCGTATAGTCGCCCGCTAAGGCGGTGAGCTTGGCAAGAGACGTCATCATCTCATCGATCGAACCGCCGGGAAGATCGGTCCTCCCGATCGATCCGGCGAACAGCAGGTCTCCCACGAAAAGGGAATCGTCACCCATAAGCACAACGCTGCCCGGCGAATGTCCGGGCGCGTGCATCACACGCAGCGGGCCCGGCAGGGTGTCTCCTTCGGCAAGGAAACGATCGATCGGCGGATGGTCGGGATAGAAGTGCTCGACGAGCGAAAGATCGGCCTTATGCAACATGATCTCGGCCCCTTGCCGCCGCAACTCCCAAGCGCCGCCGACATGATCGAAGTGCCCGTGCGTGTTGATGACGAGATCGACATGTCGCCCTGCGAGGAACGAAAACAAGACATCGGAGGCGTCAGCGGGATCGATGAGAATGGTGGCATCGGCAGTGGCGATGAGATAACAGTTGGTAGCAAGCTCTCCCAGGCAGACGGTTTCTACCTGCATTTTCCCATACCCCCGTTAGGCACGTGCCGACGTGAGAACAAACACAGCCTCACAACCACCGCTCTTCAGGACATGTGCGCACTCTTCCACGGTTGAGCCTGTGGTGAAGATATCGTCGATAAGAAGGATCTTCCCCTTCGCCGATTTTATCAGACGGAACGCTCCCCGCAAGTTCTCGTGTCGATCTCTTGCCGGAAGCGATGCTTGTGGGAGGGTAGAGCGCCTCTTCACCAGCAGCCGGACTAACGGCAGGTGAAGCCGCTTGGCGACGTGGTGCGCAATAATGTGCGCTTGATTGAAGCCACGTTCGCGTACCGCGCGTCGAGTCATCGGTACATAGGTCACCACGTCGATCTTTCCGAAAGGTTGCTCATTATTCACAAACTCTGTCAGGCGGGTTGCAAGAAAACGGGCTACTGCCGGCTCTCGTTCGAACTTGAGCGCACGTACGAGTCGGCCCCAGTCGCTCTCATACGGACCGAGAGAACGTGCGAGATCGAATCCGCGCGTCCGCGTGCCGCAGTCGCGACAGAGATCGAGATTCGAAGGCAAGCGGTTCCTGACATTGCTGACAGCGTGGTCCATCAAGTCGGGGAAGAGTGTGTTCACAGGCGTGACATAGAATCTCAACGCCGTTCGGCACTTCCCCGCACAACAGACAATGAGGCGGAAAAAGAGCCGCCAGCAGGCTCTCTCCCAGCCCTGTGCGTGCCTTTGTGCTACAGGAACGCAGCCACGCGGACAAGCTGGTTTGTATACCCCCACTCATTGTCATAGAAGGTTACTACCTTCGCCAACCGGTCGTCGACGACCATCGTTGAGTCGAGGTCGACAACACTCGCTCGCGTCTCACCGACGATATCGCTTGACACGATCGGGTCCCTGCTCACGCCCAGAATCCCTTTGAGCTTCCCCTCGGCGTATTTGGTGAGGGAGGCGTTGATCTCTTCCTTGGTTGCCGCTCGTGACAGCTCCACGGTGAAGTCACTCACCGAGCCGGTGATGACCGGCACGCGGAACGCCATGCCATTCATCTTGCCGGCGAGACTGGGGATGACCTTGGTGG
>CAZBSW010000127.1:0-6127 GCA_964494835.1 uncultured Thermotogae bacterium | reverse complement strand
GGCTGCGGCGTTCAAACGTATCCGACGAAGAGATCGACGTATATTGGGTCCCCGGCGCGTTCGAGGTCCCGAAACTGGCAAAGGTGATGGCTGAAAGTGAGAAGTACGACGGGATAATCGCGCTCGCCGCCATCATCCGTGGCGCGACGCCACACTTCGATGTCATCGCGAACGAGGTCACCAAGGGCGTCGCCAAGGTGAACCTAGATGTAGCTGTTCCAGTTGCCTTCGGCGTAATCACCGCCGACACGATCGATCAAGCGATCGAACGGGCGGGGACGAAGATGGGAAACAAGGGCGCACAGGCGGCCGAGACCGTGATTGAGATGGCCAATCTGCTGAAGGGACTGTAGCGCATGGCGTATGAATCAGTGCGCGGAATGCGCGACATCCTCCCCGATGAGGTAGGCTATTGGACGAAGCTGGAGGAGGCGATTCGCGACATCGCCCGTCGCTTCAATTACGCGGAGATTCGCCCCCCGATCGTTGAACATACCGAACTCTTTTCACGCGGGATCGGCGAGGCGACCGATGTGGTGAACAAAGAGATGTATACTTTCCCGGATAAGAAGGGGAGATCGCTCACCCTGCGACCGGAGGCGACTGCGTCGGTAGTCCGCTCTTACGTCGAGCACGGAATGGCAACGCAGGACCCGTTTCAGAAGTTGTTCTACATCGGGCCGATGTTCCGCTACGAAAAACCGCAGAAGGGGAGGAGCCGCCAGTTCCACCAGTACGGGGTGGAGGCGATCGGCTCTCTCGACCCGGCCTTGGACGTAGAGGTGATCAGCGTCGCCTGGGGTCTGATGCACGACCTCGGCCTCGGTGGCTTGTCACTGCGGCTGAACAGCATCGGCTGCAGCGAAGACCGCGAGCATTACCGCGATGTGCTGCGCGCGCACTTCGCACCGTACATTGCCTCCATGTGTCAGGACTGCCAGCGTCGCTACAACGACAACCCGCTTCGCATCCTCGACTGCAAAGAGAGGACTTGCCAACCTTACATCAACGATGCTCCTAGTACAGCAGACCATCTGTGCGACGAGTGTGCGGAACATTTCGAGGCGGTGCGTGCACACCTTGACCGCCTCGGACTTGGCTATGTGATAGATCCCCATCTGGTGCGCGGCCTCGACTATTACACACGCACGGTGTTCGAACTCGTTTCGGATGATTTGGGCGCGCAGGACGCACTCCTCGGCGGCGGTCGCTACGACAGCCTCGTTGGAATGCTCGGCGGACCGGAGACACCGGCAGTCGGCTTCGCCGGTGGGATGGAACGGCTCATTCTCGTGCTAAGCGACAAGGATGCCGATCGTGAGAGTAAGCGCATCGACCTGTTCCTCGCTGCCTTGGGAGAGGCGGGGTGGGAGCTTGCAATCGGGCTTGTGAATGAGCTCCGCCGCGCGGGGTTGTCCGTCGACGTCGATTACCGCCGCCGGTCGCTGCGCAAGCAGTTGATGCTGGCAAATAGGCTCGGCGCGCGCCACCTTATCGTGCTCGGCGACGACGAGGCGACGAAGCAGCGGGCGCGAATCAAGGAAATGGATAGCGGCGAGGAACGTGATGTTGCACTCAACGTGGCCGCGATCACAGCCGCCGTGTGAGGTATGCCCTCGAGAGGCATGTATCGAGAAGCACATCCGAGAGGCACAGCCTCAAGAAGTACAGCCATGACAGAAGTTCAAACCGGGAGGGGATAATGGAACTGAAGCTCGTTCAAATCGACAACAACGACAATCTGAACTTCATCCTCGGCCAGACACATTTCATCAAATCGGTGGAGGACATGCACGAGACGCTGGTGGCCGCCGTCCCCGGCGTCAGATTTGGCCTCGCCTTCTGTGAAGCCTCCGGTCCGTGTCTCATCCGCCGCTCGGGAACCGATGAAACGCTGGTTGCGCTGGCGGTAAAGAACGCGCAAGCGATCAGCGCCGGCCATTCATTCATCATCCTGCTCGACGGCGCGTTCCCGATCAATGTACTCAATCGAATAAAGGACGTGCCCGAGGTCTGTCGCGTCTTCTGCGCTACTGCCAACCCGACGCAGGCGATCGTCGCCGAGACCGAACAGGGACGCGGTATCCTCGGTGTGATCGACGGATACTTCCCCAAAGGCGTAGAGACGGAGGACGACGTTACCCAGAGAAAGGCGTTCCTGCGCACAATCGGGTACAAACTCTAAGTTGCCTGCCTCAAGATGCGCGCAACTCCGCACGGACGCAATCCAAGGCTGTCACCGCTTGCCTTGGAGTACCCACAACGATCTCTGTAGGATGGAAGTAGGCCGACACCGTTGCCAATAGCATGAAACAAAGAACTTTCAGAAGGGGACTGTGGCTGCTATTGGCTCTCGTGCTGGCGTATGCGACGTTCAATGGCGTTGTCGCTGATCGGATCTATCGATACGCATCGGTTCGAGACGAAATCACCGCCGACGCCGCCGTCGTCCTCGGTGCAACTGTTTGGGGCGACGAACCCTCGCCTGTGTTCGCCGCACGCATAGATCACGCGATCACGCTCTACGAAAACGGCACTGTACATACCCTCATCCTCACCGGTGGCGCATCCAAGCGCGGGTCTCCGGCAGAGTCGGAAGTTGCCCGCGACTATGCGGTCGCACACGGGATTCCCGACTCCGCAATCGTGCTCGACACCGTCTCCAGATCGACCTACGAAAACATTGCTGAGACGAAGCGGATTACACAATCGCTCGGACTACACACATTACTCGTCGTAACTGACCCGCTGCATGAACGGCGGGCAATGACAATCGCCTCCGATCTCTCACTATCGGCGTACCCCGCTCCGACACCCACCACCCGTTACCGCTCCTGGACGAGCCGCCTCGTCTTCCTCGCCCGCGAAACGGCGTCACTCAGCTCCTATCTCATTGCCCGCACGTTCGCCCCTGGCTGAAATACGGAGATTAGCTGGTGGATTAGGCAAGCAGCTACGCATCGCATGGATCTCAGCGTATCAGCTGCTTGGGAAGTAGAAGCCTCTTCACAAACTCGTCACATCTTTGAAACACGATTTACACTTCCGCGGCATATCGTTGGAAATCGTGAGGGCAAAGTTAAGTACCGGTCCTTCCCTGCAATATACCGGCTAGATACAATGGCGCGGTGGAATTATTCACTCGCGACGGAGGACGAAATCGATGAAGCAGACGATCACGGCGCTGGTATTGGTACTCGTTTTGTCGGCGGGGATTCCTTCGCTGATCGCCACCGCACAAAGCGATACCGCAAACGGATTATCAATCGATCAGGCGATCAATCAGGCGCTTAAGCACAGCTCTGACATCAAGGAAGCAGCGCTCTCGCTTGAGATAGCAAAGCTCCAGTTGAAGGCGGCACAGGCGACGTCGTATGTTCCCTCGATAAGCCTAAATCTCACCCCGCCCAGCTTTTCCGAAGACGGATTCACAGGAGGTGTCAAGGGAACGCTTGGCACGCAAGTGTCGCTCCCCTGGGGGACGAGTAGCAACCTGTCAGCAAATGTCGGCCTGGGGCTGAATCCCGAGAAGGCTGGATTGGATCTTCTTTCCTGGGGGCTGTCCTTTTCGCAACAGCTCGATCTATCAGAGAGCGCAAGCGCCTCGAGTGATCTGGAAGAAAAGGAGGCGGCGCTCGCCGATGCCCAGTGGGCGTGGAAGGAAGCCAAAGAGAATGTCATCGTCACGGTCGTGCAGCAATTCGCAAACTTGCTGTCAGATAAGATGGCACAACAACAGGCACAGGCAGCACTGAAAACCGCACAGGATCAACTATCGAAGGTGCAGACACAGGCCGATAGCGGCCAAGCGAGCCAATCAGATCTCTTGGAAGCGCAGCTCAGCCTGTTTTCTGCCCAGATCAAGCTTCAGCAGAGCGAACAAACATACGCAACGGACAAGGCTGCTTTCCAGAGGGAGATGCTTGGAAGCGAGCAAGATTACGATCCGCTCCCGGTCGACCTTCCTCTTGCCAAACTGCAGTCGGCGTCGAGCGAATTGCTTACGCAAAAAGTAATCCCGGCTGAGGCGATCGCAAACGCAAGCAATGTCAGAAGCGCACAAGAGGCAGTTGAAACCGCCAAAGAGGCCCTGCTAAGCGCACAACTCGACGCATTGCCGTCGCTGTCGTTGCAAGCGAACGTCGACCAAGACGGCTGGAAAATAGGATTTGGAGTGTCTTTCGCTCTCTTCTCCCCCAACCGGGCGATCAACACAACCATCGCTCAAACCCAACTTGAACTGGCACAAGAGCGCCTGTCAGCAGCGCAAGAGAGTGCGCGAAACGACATCTTAAGTCAGCGCTCTACACTTCGGACAGCGTTGCAGAATGTGGAGCAGATCAATCTTCAGGGAAAAAAATGGTCGCTAGAAGAGACCATAAACCGGAGCAAGCTCGATGCCGGCCTGTTGAGCACCGCTGATTGGGACAGCTTCCAGGCGGACAAGGATGCCTTTTATCAGACCGTCGCGGAGACGAAGCTGGCGCTTGTGGTGGCATATCTCAATTACTGTAACGGCATTGGGGTAAGTGTTAACTGGGAGGACTGGCTTCGATGAACAAGCTAAAACGTCGCAGATGGATAATAATCGTCGTTATACTGGTTGTGGCCGCAGGCGGCGGTTACTTGGGCTGGCACCAGTGGGGCCCGCAACATTCGTCAAATGCAGCTGCGGCTCTCGCAAGCCGTACGGTAAAGGTCGACCGGGGCGATGTTGTCACGTCACTCACCGTCTATGGAACGGTCGTGCCAAAGCAGCAGTACACGTACACATTCAGTCCCGACAAGGTGTCCGAGATCCTAGTCAAGGAAGGTAATCGCGTGGACAAGGATCAAATTCTCGTCAAGCTGGACAACAAGTCGGAGGAGCTGACCCTTCTGCAGGCACAGGATGCTCTAAACACGGCCAAGGCGGAGGGTACGCCGGCAACGATTAAGGAGCGTCAGCTCGCCTATGATATCGCACAGGCAAACTTCGACGCTACCACGTTGCGCGCTCCGTTTGCCGGCGTAGTTGCGCAGGTAACCCAGGCCACGGGAAGTTCCGACCAGGATACGATCGTGATTATCGATACCGGCGAGTTGTACATCGACGCCGACGTCGATCAGCTAGACATCTCTGGGGTCGCCGTTGGGCAGGATGCGGTTGCGACAATCGATGCCCTGTCCGATAAGGAATTGCCAGTCACAATCACAAGCATCGGTGGCATGGCCGTCACATCGGGAAACACTTCTGTAGTTACGGTAACCGCAAACATCCCGAATCCCGATCCGTCGATCCTCGTGGGCTTTTCCGCCGAGATGGAAATCACTACCAACAAGGCGACTAACGTCCTCCGTGTCCCTATCTCGTCTCTCATCGAGATGCCGAATGGGTGGATGGCGATGAAGGTAGCTAATGGAAAGTCGACTCCGCAGCCGGTCGAGATCGGCATTACCTCGGAGCAATATGCGGAGGTGAAGAGCGGACTGGAAGAGGGAGATGAAATCCTCCTCTATCCCGAAGGGTCGGGGACAAGCACGCAGAGCAATGCATCAACGAACAACAGCAGCAGGTTCCCTACAGGAGGAACTTTCTCTCCGCCCGCTGGAATGCCGGGGATGCCATGATCAAATTAGAACGGGTAACGAAGTCATATCCTATGGGTGAGCGGGAGTATCGAGCACTACGTGGGGTCGATCTTGAGATCAACGAGGGAGAGTTCGTTGCAATCAGTGGCGCCTCCGGATCGGGAAAATCGACGCTTCTCCACCTGATCGGCGCGCTTCATCGTCCCACATCAGGTCGGGTATTCCTTGATGGGGATGATCTATCGACGCTGTCACGCGACAGCCTGGCGCGGATCCGTAAGAATAAGATCGGATTCGTCTTCCAGCAGTTCTTCCTCCTATCCCGCGCCACCGCACTGGCAAACGTTGAGTTGCCGCTTGCATACGCGGGAGTACGTGCCAAGGTTCGCCAAGAACGCGCGCGCGTCTGTTTAGACAAGGTAGGACTCCTCGACTTTGCCGATCACTTCCCTACCCAGCTTTCGGGCGGAGAGTGTCAGCGGGTGGCGATCGCGCGTGCATTGGCCAACGATCCGCGCCTGCTGCTAGCCGACGAGCCAACCGGGAACCTCGACAC
>CAZBSW010000126.1:0-6142 GCA_964494835.1 uncultured Thermotogae bacterium | reverse complement strand
GATGAGAGGGGCTTCAGTCGTGACCGAGCCTCTCCCAGGGTAGCCCGGCATCTCGGGGATGCTCCCTTTTGGCACTTCCCAGATGAGTTCAAAGCCGAACGACCTTGACAGAGACCGGGTCTTCTCATCGATCTTCTCGTCCCCGGTCGGCTTGATCTCGATGTTGGGGGGCAGGGACTCGAAGTACTCCCCGCCATGAAGATCCACCACGTAGTCAGCCTTGGTGATGATCTCGTTGAAGATGCGCTCTGCGGTCGAGAAAGTCAGGGACTTGCCTTGATGAGACACGTGCCCGGAATCATCTGCTTGTCGCCTCGTCTCCGTGGGGTAAGCGCGTCCGAAGTTAACGCCATCCAGAGGAGAGATGTGCCCCTTCTTGAACTGCACCCCGAGTATGTTCAACACGTGCACGATCAATAGCTGCCCTGATAGACTCTCCGGGTCGGTGTGCTTCGCCAACTGGATGGACGCCATGATCCCGTTGATCTCGCCCGGGTGGCATCCAGCAAGGACAGCAAGCGTTGGGCCTTCATGTGCGCCGTTGATTACGGTGATCGGGACGGTAATCTTTCCGGTGATCGTCTCGCCGACCGCCATGTCCCACGATCGTCTTGAGCCTGAGGGGATCTCAACTCCATCGATCCATACCATGCTTTATCCTCCTTCACCTCAGCAAACAGCCTGCCGGGGACGGCGAAGAGCTTACCGTGCCGTCATTCCTTCGGCACTCCCACTACCACAACCTCTTCCTCCCCTCCGTTGACCGTGGGATACCGGCTTTGAACGTACACAATGCCATCCTCTGGGGCTAGCAACTCTTCGATCGGCCTCAAGTGCAGACTGTGGATTCGGGTAACCGGCTGCCCCTTCGCCACACGCGCACCGAGTTCGACACAGTGTTCGACGATGCCGCCGCGGGATGCGGTCAACGGAAGGATCGTGTCAATGACGACCTGGTTCGGATTCGGTTTGGGAGAACCCGGGAGCATTCCCAGGTGGCGAAGAACGTTCATGATTCCTTGATATCCCGCCTCAACGGAACCGGACTCAAGACATCCCCCTGTGCCCAGCTCCGCTCCGAAAGCAGGTACTCCTCGGCTACGGGCGGCCTCATGGAACATGTTATCCCTTACCCAGATTCCCGATTCCTTGTCTACGACAATGGGCGTTCCGAATACCTTGGCGAGATCCCTGGCCGTGTCGCCGTGGGGCCCTCCTGAGAAGAAGCAAAAGGTCTGATCGAGGTAGTTGGAGCTCGTCCCCCCTGTGTGCAGGTCGATCGCAAAGTCCGAGGATAGAACGAGTTGAAAGAGAGCATGCGCGATGCGATCGCTGATGTCGCCTGAAGGTGATCCCGGGAACGCTGTGTAGACGTTGGCCGAAGAAACGTGATAGATCTCCGTGGGAAGCTCGTGGGTCTTGTGCTGAAAGGCTATGGGATTCTGCACCGGGACCATCAGAAGGCTGCCGGCGAGTTTCCCTTCATCCAGGGAGTCAAGAAGCTTCATCATGACCCCGATACCGTTCAGCTCCGTGCCGTGCATCACTGCGCCGACGTAGAGTGTCGGCCCCTCGTTCGCACCTCTCAGGAGAATGACAGGAATCCTGACCTCGCTGCCTGTCGAAAGGGTGGTGACATCCACCCACGCGTCTTGGCGTCCGGGTCGATCATTCTCGAAAAGCTCATCTAGCATCATATCCTCCTTGAAGGAAGGTCAATGCTTGGCCGTGGTAGAACCTGTCTTTGTTCGCTGGCCCTACCTTCGAAATGCCGCCTGTGCTTGCTGCGGACAGGCAGGCGGTCCGTCAGTTGCCGTCTGCCTGTCCTTTTTCTTGCCGAGAACGGCCGATTCACTTCAGGTAGGTATCGAACAGCAGGGGAAATTGGCCGCGATCCAGTCGGAATCCTCCGACGTTGGGACTCACTCCGTTGTGCGAACGACGAGCGGTAACCGGAACGATCAACGCTTTCGACATGATTAGTTCCTGGATTTCGTAGTAGAGATCCTTGCGCAAAGCCGAATCCGTCTCTCCGACTGCAGCCGTGAGCATGCGATCCAGTTCGGTGTTCTGATATCCGGAGAAGTTGTAGCCGCCGTCGATGCTTGACGAATGAAAGACTAGACGCGTGACATCAGGATCGCTGTAGGTCATCCAGAGTGAAGCCATCGCCGCAGTGCCTTCGACGTAGACTTGCCACAGCAAGTCCCCCGACACGATGTGCACGTTGAGCTTGATGCCGACATCCCGTAGGAGAGCTTGCAGGAACTCGCCGCGCCGCTTGTCGAACATGTCGTAGAGATCGATCTCCAACTGCTCGGAAGCCTTCTCACGTACGCCCGTCTTCTCGTTCATCGTCCATCCGGCTTGATCGAGAAGTGCACCTGCTTTGTCCGGATCAAATGGGTACATCGACTCCAGAGACGGGTCATACGCCCACGTGGTCGGACCGATCGGGCCGTAGGCAGGGCCAACGGTTCCTCTGTACACGGTATCGGCAAGCAGGCGGGAATCAAAAGCGTAGAGAATGGCCTGGCGTACCTGCACGTCGGACAGTATCGGATTCCTTGTGTTCATCCAGAATACGATCGGGCACCCGGGGATATCGCCACTGACGATCTCCAACCCCTTTGTTGGAAGCACCGCGACGGCCTCCTCGCCGAGCTCCAATCCCACGTCGATCTCGCCGGTCTCGAGCGCGGCAGCGCGGGTTGCATCCTCAGGAATCACCACAAACTCTATCTGATCTAGATACGCCTTGCCTGAATGCTCAAAGGCTGGAGTCGCCCAGTTGTACGCCTCGTTTCGTACCAGGGTTATTCGACCCTGTGGGGTCCAGTCACTGAACACGAACGGCCCGCTTCCCACGGGATGTCGCCCGAAATCATCGGGCCCCCACTTTTTAGCAGCCGTCGGTGAAACGATGCTCATCCAGGCTTGGCTCAGACTATCGAGCAGTGCGGTCGGTGCAATCGGTTCTCGGAAAGTGACTTCAACCGTCAAGTCGTCAATCGCGCGAGAGGATTCATAAGGGCCGAGAATCGATGCCGCGAACTTTGACTTGGTGGCCGGATCAACGATGCGATCGAAGTTGTAGACTATGGCCTCCGCATTGCAGGGCGTACCATCGTGAAAAGTCACATGGGGACGCAACTTAAATGTATAGAGAGTACCTTCTGTGTTCCACAGCCAAGCTTCGGCCAAGCCCGGCCGAAACTCGCCTTCCTGGTCCCTGTACACAAGGGTATCAAATATGTTCATCATTACTACATAAGGATCTTCGTTCCCGGTAACGTGGGGGTCCAAAGTCTCGGGTTCCATCATGAGGGCGACGCGCAGGGTCCCTCCGTACTTGGGATCGGTGTCAGAGAGACCAACGACGCCGGATACCATTACTAGTAAGATCAAACAGACGACCAATCCTCGAAAAGCCTTCCCGTTCATGCAGATCCACCTCCTCTAGATTCTTGCCTGCCCGTTCGTCTTCGGGTGAGCAATACTACCTGTTACCTTCATCTTTCTGGTCTAGTGTTCTCTTCTCTTCATCACCTCCCATTGGCAAAAAGAAAGACCGCAGGCAATGCCTGCAGTCGTCCCCGGCTCTCTTGTGGTAACAGCGCCTAGCGATCTAGACGCACACAGAAAAGCCGGTACTGCGCCACCAAAGCAGATAGAGACAAAGCGCGCCAGACCTATGACATCCATTCCTCTGCACGTTTATCTCTCTCATACCGGTGTTCATCATATAGAACGTCGTCCCGTTTGTCAAGCGGAACGGTCTCTCCATCGAGGATAGCCGAAGGGAAGGAATACACGGTGTCCGAGTGTGCCGTGCTGTGTTTTCTCTTCAGGGTCTCTTCCCACTGCTCCGCTACGTCCGCAAAAGCTGGTATCGAGGGTTGCCCGGACAGCAGCATCCAAGCGGGAGGGCACTTTCCATCTGGAGATACGTCTCATTCCCCTGCCTCTCGATTCAGGTTGTACTTCATGATCGCCGCATGCCGGCCGCTCTTGATTCGCTCAAGCGCGTAGACGTCGCCCGCTGGTCCGGCCGCTTCGGCAGTAGTCTTTCGTATGGCGGCGAGGTCCTCAGGACCCAACTCGAAATCGAACAGGCTGGTAGTCTCGGACAGGTGACGGGAATGCCTCACGCCGACGACCGCTGCAGCAACGCACTGTTTCTGCAGGACGTAGCGCGTAGCGACCGCCGCAATGGACGTTTGGTGCTTGTCCGCGATCCCCCTCAGGACCCGGAGAAGCTTCTGGAGGAGATCCCAACCGCCGAACTCGTCGATGATCAGCATATACTTGACCAGTGAGCGGTTCTCCAAAGGTGGCTCGGGAGGCGGCGCACCAAGATACCGATCCGACAAGAATCCGCCAGCGAGGGTTCCGTAACACAATAGGGAAACGCCGTGCTCCTTGCATAGGTCGAGCATGCCGTTCTCGGGGCGGTGATCAAGCAACGAATACTGGACCTGATTGGACAAAACGGGCACGCCTGCTTCCAGCAGATCCTTAAGGTGCGGTACGTCGAAATTGGTAACGCCGACGTGTTTCACTTTCCCGGCATCCCGAAGTCTCCTCAAGTATTCCGCCGCCTCGATGTAGCGGGGGATGTCGTAGTCCCACCAATGGAATTGCACTAGGTCAAGGCGCTCAACGCCCAGCCGCCGCAACGAGCGGTCGATAGCGTGCTCCACGTCCCACCACGACAGGGTCGAGAGCGAATCAAGATCGGGAACGTACTTGGTGTGAATCTGGACTTCCGGCATCCGCCCTGCGCGGAAGTCATCGCGGTGGCGACTCAGAAACCCACCGATCATACTCTCGACACCTGTGTAGATGTCCGCGCAGTCAAAAGTGGTGACACCCGCCTCGACGTACAGCCGCATGTCCTTGAAAGCTTGCTCCTTGCTGACGCTTCCGTGCCCACCAGCAAGCTGCCACCCCCCCTTGATGACGCGAGAGATTCGGTAATCCGGTGCCAGCGGGTACCGAGGAATGCTCATCACGATCATGGTCCCTTCTTCCTGGATGGTCTTGGCGAAACGGCCCGGCTGCGCAGGACGAAGGCGTCCTTGATGTGCGTGCTGAACGTCTTGCTCTTGAGCACGGTCAGCGCGCTCAACAACACCACTGCATTCATCGAGGCAACAGCCTGGATTCTCTTCTCTGTCACTCTGGATGCTCCTACGCTTGTGATTGCTTTGCTTCTCAGCACGTGGCCAGGCGTACCAGTATCAGTCACGATCATTCGCCTGTTCCGCAACGCCGCTTCCCGAGGCCGCGGTCCATTTTTCCCCCTCCATCCAAAGAAAAACTACGGACGTTGCCCGCAGTCGTCATGCTGATCTCACTCGCCCGAACCTATGACGCAGCGATTTCAGGCACTCCGATCAACGGATGGCACTGCCGATAGGAAAACCGACCCGTGCAGCCAACCTAGTTCAGCTCTCGATGGGGATGTTGCATCATACTAGGATTCTATGGCGGCACCGATCTCCTGTCAATCAGGTCAGACAAGATCGCCGATCTGTCGCAGACAGCAAAACCCCAACTACAATCAAACCTGTCGAATGGGGATTCGCGACTGATCTCTGCCACGGAATGCAGGTGTCCGCCGTCATCCTGGGAGGAGAGCTTGATGTGACGGGGCAGATGCTGTATTGAATGTCAACCCTCCTTCTCGCTTGGGTCTCGGGACAAGTCACCAGTTTTGTAGATGGTATGGGCGATGAGCATCAGCTTACTCGCTGCGGCAATCCGAGCCACCTTCTCTGGTTTGCCGCCCTGCTTCAGTCGCCGGTAGATTGGCTACTCGCTGGTGCGAGTAGCTTGGGAGTTGCTTCGCAATTCCTTGACCGATTTGGCCGTCGCGAACGGCTGAGAGTGTTGCGTCGTACAACCTACGCCGGACTTCTCGGTTCCCACGCTTGCTGATCCGCGACTTGCTATGAACAGGTGTCCCGGATTGGTATACCTCCTGAACAGTGAGAGCAACGTCAGTGCTGTGATCGAACTGACGCCGGGAAATCGGCAACAGCACCGCCAGCCGCTGTGCCCGCGCTCGATCCCGTAGCGGTAGAGGAGTTCTGCGCCCGAGTCGGAACTCGGGTGTGAAGATTACTGCCTCCTGTGC
>CAZBSW010000125.1:0-6167 GCA_964494835.1 uncultured Thermotogae bacterium | reverse complement strand
ACAAGCTTCTGGTTTGTCCCGCCTCTCTAGTTTGTGTGTTCACGGGATAAGGCCTATCCACATTGAAGAAGTCGTCAACGCCTTTTCACCTATTGTAGTATTCGTTCTGTTGACATGAATTGCGGCTCTTCTCTAGACTCCGTTTGGCGTTTTCAAAGGATCAAGGAGGACTGTGTGGCTTTCATACAACTCCACCCAGATGACAACGTGGCAGTTGCGGCAAAGGACTTAGTTCAGGGCGATTCAGTAGAAGTCCCTGCGGGAACCATTGCGATCCTCGAACAGATTCCCTTTGGCCACAAGTTCGCACTTAGCCTAATTCCCGAGGGCACTGCCATAAGTAAGTATGGCTACCCAATAGGGAGAGCTCTTTATGCGATCAGACCTGGAGAGCATGTTCATGAGCACAATTGCGTCAGCAATCGCGACACACAGCTCCCACCCGACTTCGCGGATCTAGACGGTATCCAAACACGTCTCAAGGAGGCCAACCGGCAGAAAAGCGATGTTCGTGGGCAGCTCCAAGTATCGCTCATGGGTTACCAGCGAGAAGACGGCTCCGTTGGTGTTAGGAATCATGTGCTGGTATTGCCGACGGTGCAATGTGCGAATGGAGTAGTAGAAAGCATAGGCCATTCCGTTACGGAGGTTGTCACAATACCGCACATCTACGGATGTTCACAGATTGGGCCTGATCTTGATCAGACTGGGCGGGTACTTGAGGCATTTGCGGGCCACCCCAATGTGGGGGCGACCCTACTCATCAGCCTTGGCTGTGAGACACTGCCTGCGGAAGAAATTGCTGTTCGTTTGTCTTTGCAGGGGAAGCTTGTGAAGATCCTTACGATACAGAAAGAAGGCGGCTCTCGGAAGACCCACAAAAAGGGAGTCGGGATCGCGCAGGAATTGGTTCAGGAAATGGAAGCCAGGAAACGCGAGGCGATTCCCATCTCCAAACTCACCATTGGCCTGGAGTGCGGAGGGTCTGACGCTTGGTCGGGAGTGACAGCCAATCCAGCCGTAGGAATCGCAAGCGATATCGTTGTTGCATTGGGAGGGACGGCGATTCTATCAGAGGTCTCTGAGATCATAGGAGCTGAACACCTGCTTGCCGCTCGCGCGGTGCGGGATGAAGTTGCGAAACAGATCCTGCAAGTGGTGAAGAGACGTTTGGACATGGTGAAGGAGCAGGGTCTAGACTTGTACGGTGCTCAGCCAACTCCTGGCAATATCGCAGGCGGGATCACGACAATCGAAGAGAAGTCCCTTGGGGCGGTTGCCAAGGCTGGTAGTTCTCCGATCCTCGAAGTGTTGGAATACGGACGAAAGCCAACTAAGAGCGGGTTGGTGATCATGGATACCGCAGGGAATGACCCGGAGTCGGTAACAGGAATGGTCGCTGGAGGAGCTCAGCTTGTGGTGTTTACAACGGGGCGCGGTTCACCAACCGGTTGCCCTATTGCTCCTACAATCAAGGTAGCGTCCAATTCGCCTATGTATAGGCGTCTGAGGGATGACATGGACATAAACGCTGGCTCAGTCTTGGAAGGAGAGCTGCTTGCAGAGGTTGGCAAACGCATCTTTGAGGAAATCGTGGAAGTCGCAAATGGGAAGGCGACTGCAGCCGAGAAATGGGGACATCACGAGTTCTCGATAGAGACTCTCGGGCAGAGGGTGTAATCGAATTCTCCACTGGCCTACGTTCCGTCTGACCGGTCGTCTGAGTTTCCACCTCGTCTCTCCTTCAACCCGAGAGGGGGCAGTCACTCCTTCGTCTGTTACGCATTCAACATGCCAATGTCAAACCGATCGATACGCTCACCGTCTCATTCTGCAACCAACTGAATCGTCTCGCGAGGGACAGAGACGCCCATGCACTTCAAGTATCTTCATCTTCTGAAATGACTCTGCATTGGCCGTTTTCTCTTGCGACAGGACCTTGTCACCATGCGACAGCCGACACAGAAGTTCTACAATCGGTCCCCAGGCTCCAGCCGGGCGAACTCGAACTCTACCCCAAGTCCTTCAGTCGCCATGGTGTGCCCCTTTCGTGTTTGTCGAAAGCTCAAGCTCCCATGACCGGAGTTCAAAACTAGTCCAGGACAGCGTATTCGCAAAAGCGGACCAGGTATTACAATTGGCTTGTCCTCGCTTTTGCGACATCCGTCTGGAGTGTGAGGGGCCTGAAGGCTGGCGCTGGAAGTGAAGATCAATGAAAGGGTACGATCAATCTGGGAGCCGCGGTTGCCGGCGAAGAGAAACCAAGAACAAAAACCACACAAGCAAGGGAACATCCTCTCAAGTGCGTGTCTTACGCAGATTGGTCACCAAGACCCCTATGATGGAGAGCGCTCCTCCCAGAAGAGAGAGCCACGTTGGAATCTCTCCGAGCCAAATCCAGGCAATTAGAATGGCAAGGACTGGATTAAGGTACAGGAAGCTGGCCACGTTGGAAGCCGGCGAACGCGACAGGGCATAGACCCAGAGTACGTAGCCAAGGGCTGCCGGGAAGATGCCAAGATACAGGGCGGCACCGGTCGCCGCAATCGGTGCAACTTGAACCTGTGTGATAAGGCCCGGTAGGAAAACGAGCATCGGCAACGTTCCTGCCCAGATCACATAGGTCGTGAACTCTAAGGGCGTGTATCGCCCGATGAATAGCTTCTGCACAACGTTGTAGACACTCGTTAGAACAGCCGCGAGCATAATGAGAAGCGCTCCTGTTTCAAGGTGCAAGCCACCGCCCTCCCCAAGGGCGATCAGAGCAACACCGAAGAAACTCAAGCCCACTCCCACCCACGCAATCACACGGAAACGTTCCCCAAGAAAAAGATGTGCAAAAAGAGCAGTGAAGATTGGAGCAGAAGCGATGAGCATGCTCGCCGATCCTGCGGTCACCGTCATCTCTCCGACGTTGAGCGAGAGGTGATAACCGGTGATGCCGAGAATCCCAAGTAATGCGATCAGCGGCAGGTCAAGAAGCTTCGGTAAACGCATCCGTCGCACGATCGCATAGACACCGAGCACGCTCGATGCAGTTAAGAAACGCAACAATGCCAGCTCACCCGGGCCGTAGGCGACGAGGGCGGCGCGGATCGCAGCGAACGCCGACGACCAGAAAAGCAGAACCACAGCCAGAGCAACCAGTGTGAGCCTATCGGTAGAGGTGTTCATCGGTCATGGGGAGTCAACTATGCTGACAGGAGTTGATGGATACAGCATAGAGGCCGGGACACAAACGCTCGCCGCACCACTCCTACCATCGAAGGCTATCGGCTTAACCTTCCCATCAATATACTCGCTTATCCTGAACACTCGCGCCCCTCCTCGTTTCGCTACTAAACTCTATGGTGTTGATGCTATTCTAGTTCTTTTTGTTCGTCCGATTTCCGAAGAGAAATACCCGTTGTGCGCCGAGTTTTCAACTTAGTCAGGAAGATAAAGAATACCGACGCCGGTAGTTTAGAAATTCTGGCATCTTAAGGTAATAGCTTGGGTTCGAACCATATAGACTGGAGCCTGGAGGATTCGGACTCTACTCGGGCTATGCCCAAAGGCATAGTATCTCGCATAGCTACATGCCGACGGCTCGAACGTATTGGCGGAGTTCAAGACTCGTCCAAGCGCCGCAGAAGTAAAGACGTGGTTAGGTGCCGGTCTAACCCCGTCTTCGCTTCTCCGTCTGACCGGAGACCGAAATCGTAAGAGGAGTGTCGTCTCGAAAAGGAGTCTCTGGCTATCTTTGGAAACTCTCAACGTACCGGCAGGTACGTACTCCCTAACGAACGCGTACGAATGCAAAGCATTCGCATTCGCAACGACCAAGCCTCGCGAACTCCCAAGCTGCGAAAGGGCAGCTGGCCCGATCATGAGACGGCAGTGCCATCTCGCAAGCTCATCTAAGACGAGCCCCTTTGGGCGTATGTCAGGAGAACGTGGCCACGTCAAACACTAGAGATGAAAACCTACGACCATGCTCCTAGGTTTCTATCTTTAAGGAAGCTTAATCGATTACTCAACCCTCCAAATCATCGCCCGGAACAGCATCAGGATGGGCAGCACTTCTAGCCGTCCCATCCACATGTTGATGATAAGAACGAGTTTGGCAACCGTCGACATCCCAGCGTTGGTGATGCCGACCGAGAGACCGACCGTGCTCTGCGCGGAGACAACTTCGAACAATGAGTCGGCCAACGTGAAGCCGTCCGGAATCACATGCATCAATACAAGCGTGCCGGCCAGCGTACAAACAAGCCATAGGAAGAAGATGACGGCCGCTCCTTGTACACGATAGCTGGCCTCTTCCGGAGTCAGTTTCTCATGCCCGACGCGAAACTGAAGGACCTTCTTCGGAGAGCTGATCATTCGGCTGAGCCACCATCTCACTCCTCTAGTCAGAAGCGCCGCTCGCATGACTTTTATCCCTCCTGCCGTCGATCCGGTCGCTCCTCCGATGAACATGGCAAGGATGAGGATCAGCTTTGCTCCCTCTGACCAGGTACGAAGTGACTCGGTCTGAAAGCCGGTTGTGGTGATGGCTGAGATGGCTTGGAAGAAAGAAGAGGCCTCTGACACTGATGAACTCGCCAGCGCGTTCTGCACCACGAGGATCAATGCAAAGCCGATAGCAAGAATAAACAGCCATTGAACTTGATAAAAGTTACCCCGAAGGATTCCCTTCTTCCCTTGCAGCAAGTCGTAGTGTGTCGCAAAGCTTGTTGCTCCGAGGAACATCAGAATAAGGATGGTAAGGCGCACACCCCACCCCATGTATTGGCCCATGCTCGTTGACAACGTGGAGAATCCTCCGGTCGAAAGCGCGGTCATGGAGTGGTTGATCGAATCCCAGACGCTCATTCCCATACCCCAAAGAAGAACGACCCCAACAAACGTGTACAGGACGTAGATCCACCACATCGTTCGAATCGTCGAGTAAATCGAGGGATGAATCTTTGCATCGCGTTCGGCGAAAAAGACGCCTTTCCCGGGCCGAGTCGGAGTCGACGTCAACCCCAGCATCAGAACAATGATGCCGACACCACCGATCCACTGCATAAACGAACGCCACCATTGGAGAGCCCGCGCTAATAGCTCCGGGCGTGAGACGACCGACAGGCCGGTAGTGGTAAACCCTGACATCGACTCGAACAACGCGTTGGAGTAGTCGCGGAAGATCGAACCAGTGTCTGTCAGCGAGCCGTGAGCAGCGAAAAAGAACGGAAGCGCCCCCAGCAAGGCGGCAAGAAGCCAACCAATCGCGGCAATGATCAGTCCGTGTTTGAGCTGTGCCTCGGGCGCCTTGCGAAACGGTAGGTATACAGCCAGCGCCAGAGCGAACGAAATCCCGGTTGCTGCGCCGAAGGGAAGGACCATTTCTGGTTCTCCCAATGCGATTGCGACAAGCAGCGTCGCCCCGCACATCAGGCCAACCAGTGCGCAGGCCAAGCCGAGATCTCTTACGATGATTCGGACGTCCGTGGAATGCACAGTCTTAGCGAAGAAGCGAAGTGAGAACAGCGTCCGTCGCGTGCGGACGCATTACGAAAAGCGTGATCAGATCTCCAGGCTGAAGCTCGCTGATCTCTGTGGGAGAGTGGTGTCTCTCATCACGGATCACGTCGATCACCCGGAAAGCTTCCTTGGTCGCCTCGATAGCCCCCGGTGAGCTTCCGGAAATCGAAGAGCCATCGTTCACGACAATCTGGACCACTCGTGAGCCATCGTTTAGGACAACATCGTATACGACGGCCGAAGCGAGAAAGAGTCCACAGAGACGCTCAGCAACAATCCGGCCAGGCAGAACCACGCTCTCCGCTCCCAGATGGAGGAAGATCTCGCGATATTCCTCATCGGAGGCGATCGACACGATCCGAGTTACGCCAAGCTCCCGCGCGTAGGTGATGATCTTCATGTTCTGCTCATCATCATCTGCCGTCGCCAAAACGAGGCCAGCGTGCGCGACACCACCGTCTCGGAGTTCGTCCAGAGAAGTTTCCCGGATCCGAATAACCTGCACACCCTTCAGCCGAGCGAGATGTTCGGCCTTTTCCGAATCAACTTCGAGTACGGTAACTTTGTGCCCTCGTGCCGAGGCTTCGTGTACCAACGCCTCCCCAACAGAGCCAGTTCCAATGACGTATGTCCTTGAAGTCATTTTGCGCCCCCTT
>CAZBSW010000124.1:0-6171 GCA_964494835.1 uncultured Thermotogae bacterium | reverse complement strand
GGGCGGAGCCGGGGTACGCAGATTGGGGTCAGATGATTAATTTCTCACGAAACTGGCTGTTGGGAGCGGTTGGAGATCCCTTCCGGTACTGGTATACCTATTTGTGGCCTTCGCTAGCCATTCTATCGTTCGTCCTTGGTTGGACTCTTCTCGGGGACACCCTACGGGACGTTCTGGATCCGAAGATGAGGCGTGTCAAGTAGAAGAGACGGCCTCAGCTCAAGATTGTGCCGTCATCCTCGCGTCTCCACACACAATGCGTCTCTTGGAGCACTTGGGTTCCGAAACGAAACCAAGAGCAGGTCGAAGGATCGAACCTCGTCTTCCAATATGATGTTTGTCCGCAGCTTGCCGTACGAGACTGAGACTCTTGGGGTGTCGATCTTGAATCGCCCGGCCTGGGGCTCTTCGCATTGTCCAACCTGCGAGATCCGGCCTGATCATCGACGCGGATCCTGTGCCGCGAGCGTTCCATTCTTCGAGATTGAGTAGTGTGAGAACGCCGGGGGTTGACGAAATCTCGAAGAGCAAAGTGTTACTACTTCGCAGCGACCCAAATGATGCGATGCAGCGGTTTTGCTGCCGGGCGCTGGCGGAGAGTACCGCACCTGTAGTTGGACGGGTAACGGATCGAAGTTCGCGCGATGGCCGGGAAGCCAGCTTGGTATGATGGACAAAGACGCTCTTTTCCATGTTGTTGCGTACCGTTCCTCCACCAGGTGAGTCCACGGTGTCGGTGTCGCCTGGCTTCATGAGAAACAGATCGCGCAATATGCTTGTCAACATAGAAAAATATCCGGCTGTCTGCTGACTTGACATCTATGACCGTTCCGCATTTAATGGAACGAGGGGTATCGCGAGAGGGTCGATCGTCACATGGCTAACACAAAATACAAGATAAGGGCGATGACAGTTGATGACGCGCCTCAGGTCGTAGAGCTGTCGCAGCTGTTCGAGCCGGTTTCCACTACTCTGTGGCGCGGCCTTGACGCCTCGGAAGGGAGCACCTGGCTGCACGAGCGACTGACATTGCCCAGCTGGGCCGGTTTCGTCGCCGAGGTGAGAGGAGAGGTCATCGGGTTCGCCCTATGCAAGGACATGAACGATGACACTCGCGGCTTTGTATTCCCGCAGGCGAACGAGACGGTTCATCTTCTCTATCTGGCAGTCGACGAGGCGTTCCGCGGCCAGGGAATCGCGCGCGCGCTTCTTGCCGCGTGCGAGGAGCTGGCCCATACATGGGGACGAAGCGGGCTACTCCTCGACATCACTGACGATAACCCGGCACTGCACATGTACGAGCGCTTCGGCTTCGAACGGCTGGGGTCGCTCTTGTTCCTGCGTAAGAAGCTCTGAACTCAGCTCGCGTCCGAGTGCGGCACCGTAATCTCCTGCGGAACTGGATCAGACATCTTCCCGGCCGCATCGATAACGACCAGTTCTACGGAGTATGTCCCTTCCACAGGATAGGCGACCGTCAGTACCGGAACATGCACCGTCTTTGACTCCTCCAATGGAGTCAGTATCGTCACGTCCTCGCCGAAGTCCCACATGTAGGTCACTATCTCGTCGCCATCAGGATCGCTTGATGTGGATGCGTCGAGGACGACAACCAGTGCATTGGATGAGTCGGTGTTGTACACCACTGTGAACGCCGCCGTTGGGGGATGATTGGTGAAGAGTGAGCAGCCGCCGGCACCGGCCACCATCACCACCAGCAGCAAGGTCAGAACAACGCGTCCCTTGTTCATTGCACACCTCCATGACTCACCATATCAGAAACACACCAACCTGCGCCAGTATTACTGCGTCGTCCGCAGGGCGCGCACAACGAGCTCTCCGATCACTTCGCGGCGATAGTCGGCGCTGGCGCGAACGTCATCGATCGGAGATACCGCCTGCATCGCGCTTCTTCTCGCCTGCTCGATCAGCTGCCCGTCGATCCGCTTTCCTGTCAGGTACCCCTCCAGCTCTCTGAGCCGCAGCGGCCGTGGCGCAACCGATCCCGCCGCGAGCCGAACCTCTTCTATCACACCATCGCGCATCCTGAAGAGGGATCCCAAAGAGGCAATAGCAATAATCAACGCCTTTCTCCGCCCAATCTTGTGGAAGAACGGAGAAAAGCCAGGCTTTGGAATCGGGATCGATACCGCCCGCACGTATTCGCCACGCGCAATCGCCGTCTTGCCGGGAGAGATGAATAAATCTTCCACCGGAACTCGCCGCTCTCCTTCTGAACTGATGAGAATCACCTGTGCATCGTAGAGGAGCAACGGGATCGCACTATCAGCGGCCGGAGAGGCATTCACCAGATTCCCGCCCAAGCTGGCGCGACTGCGGATTTGCGGCGATCCTAGTTTATCGAGCACCATCGCCAAAAGCGGCAACGTTTGCCTGATCATGTCAGAAGAGATGATCCCGTCGATCGTCGTCGCACTTCCGATCTCCACGCAATCAGATCGGCGTTCGATCCCGCGCAGGCCTTCCGTCTCCGATATGTCTACCAGCACACGCGGGTCGGCGACACCCGCCCGCATCTTCACAACAAGGTCCGTTCCCCCGCAGAGGATTTGAGCTCCCTTTTCCATATCCAGGGCAAGGAGCTCTCCTATTGTGTTTACCTTCACGTATCCGCGGTTCATGCGTCTCCTCTTGTGATAACGTCTTGCGGCCGGTCGATATCTGTGACGGCGCCGGGATCGGCCACTTCGATCAACGTGAGTTCACGCGCGTTTGCAGCGATGAAATCGCGTGCGCCAACCTCGCCGATCAGAGTGGCAATAAGCTCGGACTTGTAGGCCGCGTCAAGATAGACCGGGAACCCACGCACACCTTGATAACTTGGGGCGGCGATGCGCGCACCGGTGCGGGCCCGCGCGAGAACGGCACGGATCGTCGCTTCTTCGACATATGGCATGTCGGCATGCGTGATCAGGAATCCGTCTGCTCGTTCAGAAAGAAGGCCCACTCCCAATTTGAGAGAACTGGCCATGCCGGTTTCATAATCGTCATTCACGGCAACGACGCACTCTTCGAGCTTGACTCCGGCGCGCACTTGCTCTTGCGCATAGCCGAGGACAACGATGATCCGCTTGACACCCGCTCCCTTCAACGCCTCGACGACACGCGCCAGCGCCGGTTCGCCGTCGATCGCGACAAGCGGTTTCACGGTCCCCATTCTCTCTCCCTTCCCCGCCGCAAGCACGATCGCTTCGATCACTCCTCTTCCTCCATCAGGAAGGCGGCACAACGGACGGCATCAAGAATCTTCGCATAACCCGTACAACGACAGAGATTGCCCTCCAGCGCGGTCAGTATCTCCTCGTCGGTGGGATGAGGATTGCGCACCAACAGTGCATAGATCGACATGATAAACCCGGGGGTGCAGAATCCACACTGCACCGCTCCCTTCTCCACAAATGCACGCTGAATCGGATGCAGACTCCCACCCGTCGCCAACCCTTCAATCGTCGTAATATCCTTGTTGGCGGCCTGCGGAGCGAGCATAAGGCATGAATTTACAGGCTTGCCGTCAACGATGACTGTGCAAGCGCCGCATTCACCCTCGCCACACCCCTCTTTCGTTCCGGCAAGGTGAAGGTCATCGCGAATGAGATCGAGGAGGCGGGTCTGCGCATCGACCTCCCTCTCCACAGAGCGGCCGTTGATCTTGAAACTGATTCTCATACGTGCTCCTTCACCGCGGCAAGCGACGGCGCGATGCTGATCGGCGTTCCCGCGATCTTACGTGCGGTAGCGATATCTTTGAGCCCGTTCCCGGTCACCATCACGGCTGCACGAGCGCCGGCGACGCTGCCCTGGGCGGCCAGCTTGAGCAGACCGGCAAACGGAGCCGCACCGGCCGGCTCGGGAAAGACGCCGGTCTCGCGTGCCATGATCGCGATTGCGCGCATGATCTCTTCATCGGTCACTGTGATAAACTCACCGCCGTTGGCATGCACGTAGGTGACCGCTTTCACGATATCGCGCGGCTTACCGATGCAGATGCTGTCGGCGACCGTGACTGCTTCGATGTCATCGATCGGCACTGTTGAGCCGTCATAGGCTCCAAACGAAGCGGCGATCGGCGCCGATCCCTCGGCTTGCACTCCGATCACCCGCGGCACGCGGCCGATCATGCCCATGTGCTTCAACTCGGCCAATCCTTTGCATATCCCGCTCACGACCGATCCATCACCCACGCCAACCAATACCACGTCGGGGGGATTCCAGTCAAGCTGTTCGCAAAGCTCGAGCGCTCCTGTCTTCTTCCCCTCCACGAGATACGGATTGACAGCGGCTGAGCGATTGTACCATCCGAATGTCTCCGCTGCTTCGGCGACAAGGTCGTAAGCCACGTCGTAGGATCCATCTACAAGAAACACCTTCGCCCCATAGATGAGAAGCTGCGCCACCTTTGCCTCGGGAGCGGTGTGAGGGACGAAGATCATCGTCTGAAGGTCGGTCGCCGCCGAAAACCCAGCGAGGGAACTCGCCGCGTTTCCGGTGGACGCGCAGGTAACCACCGGCTTCTTTTTCTCTTGCGCCTTGATTACCACGACCGAGCTGGCGCGGTCCTTGTACGATGCCGTCGGGTTCTGACCATCGTCCTTTATGAAAAGCTCCTTGAGACCGAGCTTCTGCGCGTATTGGGCAAATGAATAGAGCGGGGTATAGCCGACCCTAAGCGGCTGGATGAACTGACGATCCTCGATCGGCAGTATCGGTAGATACCGCCACATTGTGCGTTCTTGATCGCGCGCCAGCGTGTCGCGATTGAAACCGGCGGAGATACGCTCGTAGTCATAGACTACCTCCAGCGTCCCGCGCCGGGCGCCGCAATCCGGACAAGTGTACTCCACCGACTCCGGTGAAAACTCACGCCCGCACGAGATGCAACGTAACGTCTTTATGTCTCCCATTATCAGTCCTCTCTTTGTCTGCTTCTGTAATCAATCTATCAGGAACGGAAGCGTTCCTTGTACGCCGCGCAGGATGACGTTCATCATTGCAATCGGAATGAGGGACAACTCGCCGGTGAACGACTTCTTAATGTGCATCTCCCCGATCGATAGGTCGCCCGACAAGGTGATGCACACGTATTCATCCTCGTATTCCAACCCGTTTCCGGTCTGGCTGAGGCGCGCTTCTTTACCGGCATGACGGTACCATATTTCACCTCGGCCGATGTAGTAGGCATTGTTATCCTCGCTACGAAAATCTGCCTTGTTGAGGAATAGGCGTGGTTTGTCGGCGTACGGGCGCCCGTCGTGAACACAGAATGTGGCGCACGTACCGCATTCATTGCAAAAATCATCGATATGGAGTATCTGGCGGGTCTGCGTGAGCACGAACTCTTCTTCTCTTTCTGTAACCAATCGCCCGTTACGACAAGAGAGGAGCGGCAATGTTACATGCAAAGGCGCGGTAGCGTATGTGTAGTTGGCGCGGTTGGGACAAACTTCCACACACTTATCGCACACAGTTGCGCACTGCAAACAACGCGCCCCTTCCCGCATCGCTTGTTCATCGGACAACGTCTCTTCCACGAGATCGAACCCGCTGCGGTCGTTCGGTGCCAGCATCCGCGGTTGCACCATCGTTTCCTTCCGCGCCCTCATCCGTTTCAATTCGACGATCTCATCGTCACTGAGCAGCGGGTGAGTGACCTCAGGACTGAGGAACGGGACCTTCAGCCGTTCGCATATTGCGCCTGCCGCCCGTTGTCCGTCAGCGCAGCCTTGGATGATCGTCGCTGGACCGCGTGCCGCATCGCCGCCGGCATATACGCACGCCAAGCCGGTCTCGCCCGTTTGAGGGTCAACGGTGATCGTGCCATCTCCTGAGACACTGATGCAGCTTCCGTCAAGGAAGGCAACCTCGGGGCGCTGGCCAATGGCGACGATGATCGAATCGGCCGCAATCTCGAACTCGCTTCCTTCGATCGGTATCGGCTTCCGCCGTCCGTCTGCGCCCGGCTCCCCCAACCGGTTGCGCACGCAAGCAAGCGACTTTACTCGCCCATCTTCCGTACGTATCAGCCGTTCCGGAGCGACCAGTTCCAGGATGTTGTTCCCTTCACATAGCAGCTCGTCGACTTCCTCGCGTGCGGCCGGCATCTCAGCGCGCGTGCGACGATAGACGACGGTGACCGGGTTCCCGGCAATGCGG
>CAZBSW010000123.1:0-6202 GCA_964494835.1 uncultured Thermotogae bacterium | reverse complement strand
GTCGGGGTCCCAGCTGACGTTCCCGATCACTTCAAACACCCCCTCTTTCCCTCCGAACAACTCCGCTGGGCCGGTGTAGCCGGTTGACGCCAACATCGCCGCGCGCACGCCGGCTTCGGTCGCCATCGGGTCAGCGGTGTTCTTCATGTTTGTCAAGTGTCCGGCTACGACACCACCGAGAGTGAAGTGGCTTGACCCACTGATGCCGAGTGCGGCGACCATCTGGTCTTCAGTCAGTCCAAGCATCCTACCGGCAACGAGCGGGCTCACAAACTGGGTGAGACTGGCATGGTGCCACCCTACCTCGCGAACGCCGGGGGCGGCAGCGAGGCACATACGCATTTCCAGCTCGTAGGCGATTACTATTCCTATGATCAACTCCTTTCCGTTTACCTTGCGAAATTCCCCCGCGGCCAGTGCAGCGGGGATGATATCGGAGGGGTGCGACGGATCTTGCTTCCAGTAAATGTCGTTGTAGTCCATCGCCCGTACGAGGAGCGCGTTCATCAAGGCGGCGTTGGCCATGTTTGCCTTGGTCCCATGGCCGATGATCGTCGCTTGATCGCCAGCTCCCAATAGACCAATATAGCGATATGCCTGTCGCATGTCCTCATGGTCGATGGCGGCAAGAGCGCAGCCGATACTGTCGAGTAGGAATCGCTTCGCCTCTCTTCGCGCCTCCGGCGGGATCATGTCATAGGAAAGCTCATGAGAGAATCGGGCCAGCTGACGGCTTACAGAGTTCATCTTCCTCCTAACTCCTTGCGGCGAGCGCAGCAGCGATCGCCTCTGACATGTCGGTTGTGGAGGATGATCCGCCCATGTCGTAGGTGCGCACGCGGCCTTCCGCGATCACTTGCGTTACTGCCTGTTCGATGCGCTCGGCTTTGTCACAGTCTCCCAGGTAATCGAGCATCATCTTCGCTGCCCGGATGGTGGCAATAGGATTGACCTTGTTTTGGCCGGTGTACTTTGGTGCCGAACCGTGCGTTGGTTCGAAGACGGCGTAGTTGTCACCGATGTTGCCAGCGGAGGCGAAACCGAGTCCACCTACAAGCTGAGCAGCAAGGTCGGAAATGATGTCTCCGAACAGGTTTGATGAAACGAGGACGCTGTAGTCCTGTGGATTCTTCACCAGCCACATGCACATGGCGTCGATGTTGGTCTCCCACAGCTCGATGCCGGGAAATTCCTTGGCGATCTGGCGCGCCTCGCGTACCATCATCCCCGATGTCTCCCTTATGACATTGGGCTTCTCTACAACGGTGACCGTAGGATATTCGTGTTCCTTCGCGTAGGAAAAGGCGTCACGCAAAATCGTTTGGCATCCCTTGCGGGTGAATATGCGTGTGGAGATTGCCATATCTTCGTTGGCTACATCTGTGAAGCGTATCATCTTTGGATGAGTGGAAAGCGCCTGACGGACGACATCCGGAACGGGATGGAACTCGACTCCGGAGTAGAGGCCTTCGGTATTCTCGCGGAATACGACTAGATCAATATCGTCGCGTAGATTGAGCGGGTTCCCAGAATATGCCTTACACGGACGCAGGTTGGTGTGTAGATTGAACAGTTGCCTCAACCCCACGATCGGGCTCGAATATACGAAACCTTTCCCTTGAAGATGGGGCGCCAGTTCGGACGATGCCTCATCTTTGGGTTTGGATGTGATTGCGCCGAACAGGCAGGCTTCCGTCTCTTTTAGCATATCGATTGTGCGTTGCGGAAGCGGACAGCCTTCCGATTTCCAGAATTCCCATCCGACGTCGCCGCGAATGTATTCGGCCTCAAAGCCGACCTTGTCCAACACGGTCCGCGCCGCATTGAGTACGTCTGCTCCGACGCCGTCACCCGGAAGCCAGGCTATCCTATGCTTTGCCATTATCAGTCCTCCTCTAGCCATGGTGCGGCCTATTATACCTTCCTTTCGAACGATGCGAAACGAGGTTGGTATCCCACATATAGGCACATTGCGCAAATGGCGCGTCAATAGGGTTCCGATGGCGGTGGTCTCTGTTTCTCGTATAATGGCTACTCATGACTATAGCCTATGGTCACTAATAGAGTGGTAGGATGTGAGGGACACCAATGTGGACGTTGATCGCTGGAGTCTTCATGGGTTGGGGGCTTGGATCCAATGATGCCGCAAACCTGTTCGGCCCTGCGGTAGAGAGCCGTGCGCTACGTTTCTGGACAGCGGCGGGGCTTGCGGCGTTTTTCGTAGTTCTGGGCGCCATCCTGATGGGCCCGCCCGGATTCGCGACCTACGGGGCACTCGGCACTCAGACCGTCCTCTCCGCGTTCACGGTTATGCTTGCTGCAGCGATTACCGTAATGATGATGACTCTGGTCGGGTTGCCCATTTCGAGTACGCAAGCAACGGTAGGGGCGATCATCGGCGGCAGTCTGCTGAATGCCGGCGGCGTAAGCCTGCAACCGCTTCTGAAGATCTTCCTCTCTTGGATATTGACTCCGATTGGGGGGATGATCGCCGCCTATGTTCCCTACAGACTCGCCACCCTGTATCCGCGGACATTCATCGGACGTTTTTCTGAGCATGATAGACTGATTCGGATTGGCCTGGTGCTTGTAACCTGCTATGGAGCATATTCTCTCGGTGCGAACAACGTGGCCAATGTGACCGGCGTTTACGTCAAATCCGGACTGTTGACGCCGTTGGCCGCCTCAATCATAGGATCGCTGGCCATCGCCTTGGGAATCCTCACTTTCAGTAGGCGCGTAATTCGCACAGTCGGAAGCGGCCTAGTCCCTCTCGACCCGTTCGCCGCACTTGTGGTCGTGTTCGGAGAAGCTGTTACTCTTAATGTCTATGCGTTACTTGGCATTCCTGTATCCGCCTCGCAAGCGGTAGTCGGCGCCGTGGTCGGGATCGGGTTGGTTAAAGGGATGAAGACGATCGATGCGCGTGCGCTTGTGCAAGTCCTATTCGGTTGGGTTGGCACGCCGACACTCGCCTGTGGCATCTCCGTTGTGCTGGGGCTATTGGCGCGCGCAATCACGGGATGAAAGGGCCAGGATTTCTCCCGGCCCTTCTTTGTAAAACCTTCTGCTGTTCGACGTTCTGCTAACGGTCTGCGAGTGCCGCCTGCGCCGCGGCGAGGCGGGCGATGGGGACACGGTATGGACTGCAGCTAACGTAATTCAATCCCACCTTATGACAGAATGCGATCGAGGAAGGATCGCCTCCGTGTTCTCCGCAGATCCCGAGCTTCATTTCGGGGCGGGTCTTGCGACCCAGTTCACTTGCGATGCTGACCAGTTTTCCTACGCCTCCCTGATCGAGTGACTGGAACGGATCATGCGCATAGATTCCCTTAGCAACATATTCGGTGAGGAAACTGCCGGCATCATCGCGGGAGAACCCACATCCCATCTGTGTGAGATCATTCGTTCCAAAGCTGAAGAACTCCGCTTCACGGGCGATCTCGTCCGCCGTTATCGCAGCCCGTGGAACCTCGATCATCGTTCCTACCTTGTATGGGATATCACTCTTTGTGAGCTTTCGTTCGGCAAGGACCGCCTCCGCGATCTTCACAATCACTGAACGCTGCAACTCAAGCTCCTTTACATTTCCTACCAATGGGACCATGATCTCCGGGCGGACCTCGGTTCCTTCTGCAAGCACGTTGCATGCCGCCTCCATTACTGCCCGTGCCTGCATCTCGGAGATCTCTGGATATGTGATGCCGAGGCGACAGCCGCGATGACCGAGCATGGGGTTAAACTCGTGTAATGCGGCGACCTTCTCCTGGATTCGTTCCAGTGAAACTCCCATCACTTGAGCCACTTCGCGCTGCCCCTCCTCATCGTGCGGAAGGAACTCGTGCAGTGGCGGATCCAGCAATCGTATTGTGACCGGTCGTCCCGCCATTGCGCGGAAGATCCCCTCAAAGTCGCTTCGTTGCATAGGGAGTAGCTTCTTCAGCGCCTCTCTCCTCCCTTGTTCATCGTCTGCAAGGATCATCTCGCGCACGGCGATGATGCGGTCACCTTCGAAGAACATGTGCTCGGTGCGACAGAGGCCGATGCCTTCGGCACCGAATTCGACCGCAGTTGTTGCATCGTGTGGTGTATCGGCATTGGTGCGCACACCGAGACGCCGGATTTCATCGGCCCAAGAGAGAAGAGTGCCGAAATTCCCAGCAAGGACAGGATCGATCGTCGGGACGTTCCCAGCGTACACGTTACCGGTCGATCCGTTCAAGCTGATCGGATCTCCTTTGTTGACCGTATGACCGCCGACCGTGAATTTGCCGTTCACATAGTCGATCACCAGATCACCGGCACCAGCGACACAGCACTTGCCCATTCCCCGTGCGACAACTGCGGCATGACTCGTCATCCCCCCGCGGGCGGTGAGGATCCCCTCTGCTGCGCTCATCCCTCCGATGTCTTCCGGAGAGGTTTCGATACGGACGAGTATGGTCTTTTTCCCGTCCTTTGCGCTCGCTTCCGCCTCTTCTGCAGAGAAGACAACCTGACCACTCGCTGCCCCCGGGCTAGCGGGGAGGCCCTTGGCCAGAATGGTCGCTTTCTCCTCTTCTGCGGGATCGAACATGGGATGCAAGAGCTGATCAATGTGAGCCGGCGTTACGCGCATGAGCGCCTCTTCCTTGCGGATTGTGTCTGCTTCTACCATCTCCACAGCTACGCGTACAGCAGCAGCGGCGGTACGCTTGCCCGTACGAGTCTGCAACATGTACAGGTGTCCATCCTGGATGGTGAACTCGATGTCCTGCATGTCACGGTAGTGGGATTCGAGTGTTTCGCGTATCTTAAGGAGTTCCGCGTAAGCGCTCGGCATGACGTCGTTAAGTGTCTCGATCGGCTGGGGAGTGCGTATTCCCGCGACTACGTCCTCGCCTTGGGCATTCATCAGGTATTCGCCGTAGAACAAGTTCTCGCCGGTGGACGGATTGCGAGTGAATGCAACACCGGTGCCGCAGGTGTCCCCCATGTTCCCGAAGACCATTGTCTGAACGTTGACCGCCGTACCGATGAGCCCCCGGATATCGTTGATTTCACGGTACTTGATCGCGCGCGGGTTGTTCCAAGACTGGAATACAGCGTCGATCGCGCCCCACAATTGCTCGAGCGGATCCTGCGGAAACTCGACTCCAAGCCGCTCTTTGATCACGTTCTTGAACAGCTCTACGAGCTCCTTAAGTGAGGCGGCGTCGAGTTCTGTGTCGAGCTTGACGCCTTTCTCTTGCTTGAGTCCCTCCAAGATCTCCTCAAACGGATCGATGTCGGTCTTTGTCTGCGGCTTGAGGCCGAGGACAACGTCGCCGTACATCTGCACGAGGCGACGGTATGAGTCGTAGGCAAACCTCTCGTTTCCGGTGCGGGCGATGAGCCCCTTCACCGTTTCGTCGGTCAATCCGAGGTTGAGAACCGTGTCCATCATCCCCGGCATGGAGATCGCGGCGCCGGAGCGGACCGATACCAGGAGAGGTGATTCAACGCTTCCGAATTTCATTCCTGCTACGCTCTCCAACCGGCGGAGGTTCTCCTCCACCTCGCTCTTCAGGGTTTCGGGATAGGTGGAGTCATGCTCGTCGTAGTAACGGCATACTTCGGTCGAGATGGTAAACCCGGGCGGCACCGGTATCCCCAACCCGGCCATCTCAGCCAGGTTCGCTCCCTTTCCACCCAGGAGTTCTTTCATCGAGGCATTCCCTTCACTTGTTCCTTTGCTGAAAAAATAGACGTACTTCAAAATGGTGCACCTCCAACTTTCATCTGCGTGTGTGTCTTTTCGATCCGCATAGTTTCCCCGATCCGCCGGTGGATATCGCGAGAAAGGAGCGGTTAGCTAAGTGAAACAGTAAGTCCATCGCCTGCCATTTGCAATCGCCTTATGAGCTTTAGGATGAAAACAGAGCGGTAACGAACTGATCGGCGGAGAATTCGTGCAGGTCATCCTTCGTTTCACCGACGCCGATATATAGGAATGGGAGCTTCAGTCGCTCCCAAATCGAGAGCAGGATCCCTCCTTTCGCCGTTCCATCGAGCTTGGTGATGACAATCCCGGTTAGAGCGATCGCCTCGTGAAAGTGCACCGCCTGTGAGATGCCGTTCTGACCGGTGGTGGCATCGAGAACTAGCAGTCGCTCGTCCGACCCACGTCCCAGCCTCTTCACCACTGTCCGCTCGATCTTCTCGAGTTCCGCCATCAGGT
>CAZBSW010000122.1:0-6282 GCA_964494835.1 uncultured Thermotogae bacterium | reverse complement strand
GTCATGGAGTACGGAAATGAGCGTGCCTCTGTGTCGATCGCGCTTCCCGGCGAGCACAATACGTACAATGCGCTTGCCGCCGCGGCCGTGGCGAGGGGCGCCGGGATGTCGCTTTCTCAGATCGCAACCTGCCTTTCGTCGGCGCGCAGCGTCGACGGCCGCTATCAGTTCTACACAGCGAAGAACGGCGCCACTGTGATCATCGATTTTGCGCACAGCCCCGATTCACTACAGCGGATGCTCATCTCGCTTCGCCCATACTACCGGAGGATAATCTGTGTCTTTGGCTGCGGGGGGGAGAGCGATCTCGACAAGCGTCCGATCATGGGCAGGATAAGCGGCGAGTTCGCCGACATCACCATCCTGACAAGCGACAATCCCAAGACCGAAGATCCGGAAGAGATCATCGACGCCATTACTGAAGGTCTGATTCCTACTGGTGGGAGATACGAGGGGATCGTCGACCGCACACGCGCGATCGATCGGGCGATTGCGCTTGCTCAACCAAGCGATGTCGTCTTGCTTGCCGGGAAAGGGCATGAGCCGTACCAGATCGTCGGACACGATTACGTCCCCTACAACGATGCGCAGTATCTCAAGTCCGCCGGTCTTGCGAAGTGAGAGATCCTTACGATTGGCGCATCGGTAGGACGGTGAGTTAAAGTGAAGGACAAGGAGGGACCAAGATGGAGAAGGTGATCGCCTATTGCGGGTTAGTCTGCTCGGAGTGTCCAGCAAACGTCGCCACCAAGGCGAACGATCTGAAGCGATTGGAGGAATTGGCGGTGGAGTGGAGCAAAGAATTCAACACCGAGCTCACGGCCGACGCATGCATGTGCGATGGGTGTCTGACCACCACGGGCCGGCAGATCGCTTACTGTGGGCAGTGTAAGATTCGCGCATGTGCGATCGAGAAACACCTGTCCAACTGCGCCCATTGTGGTGACTACGCGTGCGATAAGCTGACGGAGTTCTTCTCCGCCGCGAAGGAAGCGAAAAAGACGCTGGAACAGATCCGCCAAACCCTGTAGTCGTTCGTGATCGGCTCGGGAAAGGATGACAGACGGGCGATTGTCGGCGCATGCGGCCTCTATTGCGGCCTTTGTCCCCGTTACCAGTCGCCAGCGGCAGGACGGTGCACCGGCTGCCACTCCGGGAGGATCGGCGCCTACTGCGCTGTGTTTCGTTGTGTCACCGGACGCACTCTTCTCACTTGCGCCGAATGCTCGGAATACCCGTGCACGCGTCTTACGAAAGCACTTAAAATCGAGGAAGGGGCCGATAGTTTCATAAGCCATCGGCCGGTGCTCGATAACCTCTATCATATTAGGAGATTCGGGCTTGATTCCTTCTTGTGTGAGCAGCATGAGCGACAATTACTTGCCCAACGGCTAATTGCGAACTACAACGCCGGCCGCTCGATGGCTCTCTATTGCACGGCGTGTGCGCTTCTACCGGTACGGGTTATTGCGAAGGCGCTCCGAACTATCGAATGCGAGATCGAAGCGAGGGCGATCGAACAAAGCAACCGCAAGGTCTTGGCAAAACGGATGCGCTCGATCCTCACAGATCTGGCGCGATCGCTTCGTATCGACTTGGCTTTGCGACACAAGAAGCGCTAGACGCGCATATCTCTCGTTGAAGAGAATGGAGGAACCCGCTTTCCACATGTGAAGAACGTGCGTTCGGTATTGACATCAACCTATTCACCCTCTATGTTCTACGTCGGCACTCGGTGGCGTGTTGCAGATGCCAAACCGAGGGTGCCTCACCGCGCTCCATCATCCGGCCGAGCGCAACACGAAGACCCGGATAAACACGACGAAAGGAGAGTCTGTATGGGCAATGTAGATGATCTTGAGGCCTTACTACGGCCGCCGGCGTTGGACATGCCTCCCTACCCGCCGAAGGTGATCACACTGGCGAGTGGGGAGAAGATGGTTGTGCGTCAGATCGATCGAGATGAGGTCCCTGTCCTTTTGGAGGCGATCTATCCACTTCTTTGGGTCGAGCGCGATTACTACGACATCGTGTCGGCGCGTCTGTTCGGAGAGCTCCTCGCCTACAAGCGCTATCGCGTGAAGAATGAGTATGTCTTGGTAGGGCTCATCGATGGCGTCCTTGCCGGTATGGTCAACGGCCATCTGGGCGACGAAAAGGTGGGCATGAGCTATCACACGATGACGATCAGACGCGGCTTGCGTGTGGGATCGCACCTGTTCGCTGCCAAGATGGAGTACCACATGGAGTTCCTCAACCAAGAGGAAGTGCTGATCGTCGCCGAGAGCCCGATTGGATTCCGTCGCTGGATGATCGAGTATCCCCTGGAGAAGAAGTATGAAGTACCACACGAACTCGGTGGTGTCCCATCCTGGGTACTTAGCAGGGATACATACTTCGCGGCCAAACCTCGTCTCGTCGCTGGTAGCCGCCCTGTCTCGTCCGCGCTGTTGGCAGGCGCGGAGAAGATCGTTCTCCCCGCTGAGGAGACGATCAAGAAACAGGTGCTCGGTGAGAAGGGAGGCGACAAATGAGGCCCGTATCCGTTATCGGGGCAGGGATGACGAAGTTCGGCCGGTCCGAATGGCCCCTATTGAAATTGATGAGCGTGGCATCGCTCGCCGCCTTGCGCCATGCCGATCTAGGCGATGTGAATGTCGACGGGGTTGTCGTGGCAAATATGGGAGCAGCGCGACTCAACCGTCAGACGGCGATCGCCAGCGCTCTTGTTGACCGTCTCAGCATCTTTCCGGCAACGGCCGAATCGGTCGAGAATGGCCCGGCATCAGGCGCCTCCGCGTTCAAGGTTGGCTATCAAGCGATAGCATCCGGAATGGCCGATGTCGTTCTCGTCACCGGCGTGGAGATGATGCGCGCTGTGAACAACCTGGAAGCGACGGATTTCGTTGCCAGCCTCTCCCATCCTGAGACCGAGTACATCTACGGTGTGACCCTCCCGGGGCTGGCCGGGATGTTTGCGCGATTGTATATGGAGCGCTACGGCGTGACGCGCGAGCACTTGGCGATGGTGGCAATCAAGAACCATGAGAACGCGATGAAGAATCCCTACGCCCATATTCAGCAGACAGTCACGATGGAAGGAATTCTCACCGCACCCGAGGCAGTGGTCAACAACCCTCCGATTGCTGACCCGTTGCACATGTTTGACTGCTGCCCGGTGAGTGACGGCGCGGCCTCACTCGTTCTCGCCTCACAGGAGATCGCAGAGAAGCTTGGACGGCCGATTGTTCGTGTTGCCGGGATCGGCCAAGCGACTGACACGCACGCCGTGCATGAGCGTCCGGATCCGACCGAACTGACCGCCGTACGACTCGCCGCTCAAAACGCGTTTTCCATGGCCGGGATCACGCCCAAGGATGTCGATGTGGCCGAACTGCATGACGCGTTCACTATTCTCGAGATCGCGGAGAGCGAAGAGGTCGGTTTCTTCAAGAAGGGCGAAGGACACAAGGCCCTGGAAAAGGGGATTACTTCGTTGCGTGGGAAGCTCCCGATCAATCCCTCAGGCGGACTCAAGGCAAAGGGACACCCGGTCGGTGCGACCGGAGTAGCCCAGCTTGTCGAGCTCACATGGCAACTGCGCGGAGAGGCGGGAGAACGCCAGGTGCTGAACGCAAAGAATGCCTTTGCCTGCAACTTTGGTGGCTTTGGCAACAACGTTGTAGCCACAGTGCTCACGCGGGAGGTCTGAGGATGGAGACAAATGGAAAGGTATACGGTATACGGTGCAAGGACTGCGGTAGAGAGACGTATCCAGCGCATGCACGTTGCCCGAAATGTGCTTCGGAAGCGCTTGAACCGATCGAGATCACAGGGAGTGGGAAGGTATTGACCTATACCGATCTTTATGCACTCCCGCTCGACTACGAGCGACGCTATCTGCGCCTGGCGATCGTAGAGCTGGAGAACGGCCTACGAGCCACCGGGCAGCTTCTCGACGAAAACCCGAAGATCGGCAAGAAGGTTAAGACCGTAATCGGCATCGTCAGGCAGAGCGGTGATCGCAAAATCCACGGCCTGCAGTTTATTCCAGTCTGAGTTTGATGGCGGGGAGGTCAACCGGTGGCCTTCCGCCGGTGCCTCTCCTTGCTCGGTCTTTCTTTTCGTTCCATGTAAGGTATGACGTCGATCCACTTAACAAATCCTGTCGAAGCAGAGATAATCGGCCTCTCACAAAGACGTGAACCAGGGCAGCTGATGAGAAGGATATGAACGTCCTTTCACAATCGCACGTGAGAGCAAATCTTTCTGGAACACACCACAACGGACACAAGAACAGCCCAAGCACAGCAAGAGGCATACACAACGAAGAGCACGAAGGACGCGAGGACGGGATTCGAGGGACCATCAAAGCGGGCGATTAATTGCGCGATTGACGTGCACCAGCTCTGGCCCCAGGAGTGTTTGGGTCGACCTACAAGTAATGTCTTTTGTACGCGGAATCCATGTGAATGCCACTTCCGATGTCACTAAGCTGAAGAACGAGATCAAGCGCTTCGTCCTTTGACTCCTTCGTGTCCTCAGTGTTCTTCGTGGTGAAGAAACCTCTACCTATTGGGAGAGCTGGCTCACTTTGAGCAAGCAAAGCGGACCGACGAGGGGAATGGTCATATATCTCGCAGAGGCAGAAGACAGTGATGGGTGAAGAGTAACGAGACAAAACAAGAGCGTTCTCGCGCAGAGGCGCAGGCCTGTCTGCCGCTGTTTGGCAGACAGGGCACAGAGAACAGCGCTGATATGGGGGAAGAATAGAAGAGAAGGCATTTCTTGGCGATCCCTGCGCCTTGAGTGAGCGATAGCGAACGGGCGAGAGAATAAGGCTTGTGCCTCTCGCATAGGTGTAGAGTTGTAATGAGCAAACGAACTAACGAGAAAACCAAAAAACAGTCTCTCGCAGAGGACGCAGGCCTGTCTACCGATGTTTGCCCATACAGGCACGCAGGGAAGAACAATGACATGGGGAAAGAGTGGAACAGGATGTATCTCTTGGTGCTCCCTTGCATTTGAGATGGCAAAGCAACCAGGCGGGAGAGCAGGCTGTGCTTGTTGGGAAGACGTGACGCGGTGATGAGTGATGGGTAACGGGGATTAGGCAAGGAGAAGACGGGGTGTTCACCACGGAGAGCCCGAAGAGTGAAAATCGATGGTCAACAGATTGGATGTGCAATTGTGGCACCATGTTCCACACAGGATTCCCTGCCGTAGCCCCCTGTGCGCAGCATTCCTTACGTTCGCCGATCAAGTGCGTGCCGAACCACGTTGGATGTACTGCCGGAACACCGTGCACAGCATATCTAGTGCCTCTGCAAAGTGGTACTCGACCATCTGTCGTTAGGTATGCACAGAAGTGCTACTCTAAATGCGTATCATAAGAAACGGCGCCCACTCCAGTCGTCTTCTTCCCTTCGTGCTCTTCGTGGTTAGAAGCTTTTCAGCTATGGACATCTCCAGCGGTTTAGGCAGGAGCGGGAAAGGTATTCTGTCCCTTGCGAGGGGGAGTTTCTTGTTACGCCAAAGAGCGAAAGGCAAAAAGTAGCCTGTCCCCTTTTTCTACAGCGGCCGTTGCTCGGCCATCGTCTTTCGGAGCTGCAGGTTGACAGCAGGCGGGGATCAGTTAATATATCGGAGCCGATATATCGGAATCGATATATTAAGCCTTTCCAGAGCGAGGTGCATGATGCATCGTGGTTTTCTAAAACTCTACATATTGAAGTTGATCGCAAACAGCAAGAGCGCGATCTCCGGTTACGATCTGATGAAGCAGATCGAGGAAGAAACGGGATTCTGGCGGCCGTCCCCCGGATCGACATATCCGATCTTGGCGGCGCTCGAAGACGCTGGATTCATCGAGTACACGCAAGACGGAGACAAGAAACTCTACACTGTCACCGCTTCCGGAAAGGAGGCGCTCGCCCGCGCCCGCGACACGCGAACGGAGGCGATGCAAAGCGTCCGCCGGTCGCTGCACATCGTCGCCGAACTGTTCGGAGCACAAGCATCGGCGGAACTGACTGAACAAGCGGAGCGCAAGACGCAGGCACCACCGGAGTTGCGCCGGGCAGTTAGGAAATTGCATATGCTGCTGCATGTATTCCTGATGAAAGATCTATCGGCAGAGGAATCATCGCAGATAAAGGCGGTCATCGGCCGCGCCATCGAGGAGTTGAGGCAATATGCCAAAAGCGATTGATGTCACCGATCTCACCAAGGTCTATCGTAACGGCGTGCGCGCCGTTGACAAGATTTCATTCTTCGTAGAAA